>DAOTYM010000285.1:0-2866 GCA_034434775.1 Anaerolineae bacterium
ACTCCGCCACAACTCCGGCTGGTTCCCCTTGACCCGCATCACGTGGTGCCCCCTTTTTCAGGATGGCGGGCAGGGGGTGGCGCCGCCCTCGAGCCTCCCGAGGGTCTGGAATGTCCTGGAACACTTCGTACAACGAGCACACCATCCTCTCGGGCCTCTCCCTCGCCTCCTCTCCACGTTCTCCAGAAAGGGCATCTCGCCCATGCCAAATCCGCGCCAGAAAATCGTCAGAGTTCTATAAGAATGAGTCAACCCTGGCCCTTTGGGAACGTGACAGCCCCCCGCGGGGGAGCCCTCTATTGCCCTTGGCCGCTGGCCCCGCTTCCTCCGGGCAGGGGCTGGATCTTCCCCCCGGGCTGGACCTCCACCGTGGCCAACTGCTGCAGCCGCTCGCCCACCAGGAAGAACTGGTAGGGCCGCGCGTCCCAGCCCGGCAGGTCTGCCCGGCGCAGGCGGAGGACCTGGTAGGCGTAGGGGCCCACCTCCGGCAGCATGAGGCCAGCCGCCCGGGGGAAGGTGGCGTGGAGCACCACCCAGTCCGCGGCCCGGCGCACCGCGCCGACGGACACCCCCGCCGCCTGCCCGGCCCGGCGCCCTTGGAAGACGGCCACCACCACGTCCTGCGCCCAGTCCACGCTGTTCAGGACCTGGCGGTGGCTTCGGTCTTTGATGTAGGGCAGGAATGCCTTCAGGTCCTCTGCTGAGGCCGCGACGTAGAGGGCGGTTCGGCCCGGCCCCGAGCCTTCGGCAAGCCCCGTGGCCAGGACGTCAAACTCCAGGTAGGTGTCCCGGGGTCCCAAGGGGATGGTCCGGGCGATGACCCCATCCTCCACGGCCCGGAGGGCGAAGCGCAACGGCTGCTCCGACCAACGGGGGAGGTCAGCCTTGGGGAAGGCGACGATGTGGTACCCCACGGCGGCACGCTGTTTTTGGGGCGCGACGTCGGGACCCCGGGCCCCTGCCCCGGGGATCTGGGCCAGGACCTCCACCTCGCGCCCCTCGGCGCGCAGGCCCTCAATGGTCACCGGCGCGCCGCCCTGGGGCGTGCCGTAGAGGGCGGCGATGACAACCTCCTGGGAGAAGTCCACCTCTGCCTCCGCCTCGGACACCACCAAGTCCGGCACCAGTTCAGCAAGGGCTTTCAGCCCCTCTGCCCTGTCGGTGACCAGGAGGAGAGGCCGCTCCAGGCGGGCGGTGCTCCGCCCCTGGGCCAGGGTGCGGAAGGGTCCGCCAGCCGGTCCCCCCGGCACAGCCTTGCCGGGAGGCACCGGACGCACGGAGCCCTCGGTGGAGGACGGGGGCTCCACCGCGCGGATCTTGGGCACCTCCTCCGTGGCGGCCAGGGGAGCCGAGAGGGGGCTCTGGAACGCTCCCTCGCCCGGCGTGGGCGTGGCCGGGGTTTCCGCACCTGCCCCCATCGTGGGCGTGGCGAGGGGCAGAGGGGCAGGGGTCTCCTCCCCGGAAGGGGGCACGGCAGGCGGAGTAGGGACTTCGCCCGGCGCGCAGGCGGCAAGCCACAGCAGGGCCAGGCCAAGGGCCAGAGCGGCCCAGGCCGATCTCCCGATCCATTGTCCCCACCTCATGGGGCTCCTCCTTGGGGCCCATGCCCCTTTCAGAGCACGCGAGCCCCTGCCCGTTCCGCTTCCTGGCCAGGTAGGCTCCCGTGCGGGGCGGCCCGCTTTGTGGACGTCCCGCGGGGGTAGAAAGTTCCAGTGCCTCCAGCGCCCCTATTCGTGCCGCCAGGCCAGGCCCATGTAGGTCCGGTAGGCGTCGGAGGTGCCGCCCTCGTCCCACCGGCGCAGGTAGATGCGGATCTCGTACACCCCGGTCGTGGGCGCCGTGAACTCCACGACCTCAAAGGTGTTGTCGTAGGTGGTGGAGTGGGCCACCTTCACCCCGTCCTTGAAGACCCGCAGGTCCAGGTCGGAGGAGGGCTGGCTGGTCCGGTTGTACGTGGTCCGGAGGGGGTTGGTGTCCCAGACCAGCACCACGCGCACCTTCTTGCCGGCCTGCCAGCGGACGCGGTAGGCGAAATACTTGCTGGAGCCGAAGGTGCTGTAGTAGACGGTCTTCTTGGCCCAGCCGCCCTGCTGGCGGGTGGTGATCTGGAGGGCGGCCTCAAAGTCCACGCCTCCGGTGCCGGCGCGTTCGCTCATGTACAGCCCCTTGCCGTCGGCCCCGCGGTATTCCTCGCCCACGGGGTTGCGGGCCGAGGCCATGATGATGGCCTTGACGGCTTCGGGCCAGCCCTGGAGCCTGGGCTCCTTTCCGATCAGGTCCGCGGCCAAAGCGGCCACGACCGGCGCCGCGTACGAGGTGCCGCTGCCGACCGACCCGACCCAAGGGGCGCTGCTGCGGCTGAGGGTGGAGCGGATGTCCGTTCCGGGGGCCGCCACTTCCGGCTTCTCCCGGTCGCCGTGCGCGGACTTGGGGTCGCGGTAGGAGGAGCAGGTATTGTCCATGGTGTCGTCCGCCCAGGTGGGGGTGCGGCGGTGGGCAAAGTTGCCCACGGTCATCACGTTGTAGCCGAGGCCAGGGTTGGTCACATCGCCATCGGAGTACGGGCAGCCGAACCCAGGGGCCCGGTTGCCTGCCGACTTGGTCATGAACTTGCCGTAGTTGCGGACGTAGGTATCAATCTCCATGTCCGTGTAGTCCGGCACCCTGTCGCCATCGGCCCCCCAACTGGAGTTGATGATCGCCACGCCTTTGTAGCGCAGTTCCTGCCACCCTTCCACCAAGCGGTCCCAGTACCCGATGCACGAGCCGTGGTAGTAGAGGCTGGAGCGGAAGGCCATCCCCCGGTAGACGGGGTCGGAGGCCAGGAAGGCCCCGATGATGCCGGCCACGGCGGTGCCGTGGGAGG
>DAOTYM010000286.1:0-6037 GCA_034434775.1 Anaerolineae bacterium
GGGCGGCGCGCTTCCTGGACCTGGCGGACATCCTAGGGGCCAACGTGCGGGGGCTGAGCGGGGGCCAGCAGCAGCGGGTTTCGGTGGGCCGGGCCATCGTGCGGGAGCCGGCTGTGCTCCTGATGGACGAGCCCATCTCCCACCTGGACGCTGGCCTGCGGGCCAAGATGCGCACGGAACTGAAGGAACTGGTGCGGGACCTGGGGGTCACCACCATCTACGTGACCCACGACCAGGTGGAGTCCATGGCCATGGCCGACCGCATCTGCGTCATGAACCTGGGGAAGATCCAGCAGATCGGCACGCCCAAGGAGATCTACGGGCGGCCCCGCACCGAGTTCGTGGCCGGGTTCATCGGGGAGCCGCCCATGAACTTCGCCGACTGCGAACTGGTCCGCGAGGATGGGCAGTTCTTCGTCATCTCGCCCTCCTTCCGCATCCGGCTCAGCGCCCCGATGGAGGAGAAACTGGCCCAGTACGAGGGCACGCCGCAGGTGCGCATCGGCGTGCGCCCGGAGGACGTGGCCGTCCTCTCGGCGCCCGGGCCCAACACCCTGCCGGCCGAGGTGGACTTCGTGGAGCCCCAGGGCGAACGGAACATCCTCAGCATGAAACTGGCCGGGGGCGAGATCTTCCTGGTGGAGGTGCGGCCAGAAGTGCGGCCAGCCATCGGCGAGACGCTGCACCTGCGGCCAGACCTGAACCACCTGCACATCTTTGAGGTCCGGACCGGTTTGAACATCCTCTACTAACATCGCACAGGTGCGGCCTGGAGCCGCACAGGGTCGGAGGCAAGCATGGCCAACCTGGTGTTGCGCGACGTCTGGAAGAGTTACGGGAAGGTGCAGGCGCTGCAGGGGGTGGAGTTCGCCTGCCGCGATGGGGAGTTCTTCTGCCTCCTCGGCCCCTCTGGGGCGGGGAAGACCACCACCCTCAAGGTCATCGCCGGGGTGGAGCAGCCGGACCGCGGGGAGATCCTCCTGGACGGCCAGTCCATTGTGGAGACCCCTCCCCAGTTGCGGGACGTGGCCCTGGCCTTTGAGAGTTACGCCCTCTATCCCCAGTTGACCGTCTTTGAGAACCTGGCCTTCCCGTTGCGTGCCCCTCTCCGGGCCCGCCAGTACACCAAGGAGGAGGTGGAGAGGCGGGTCAGGGAAGTGGCGAGCCTCTTGAACATCGGGGAACTGCTGGACCGCCTGCCGCGGGAACTTTCGGGGGGGCAGCGGCAGCGGGTGGGCCTGGGGCGAGTGCTGGTGCGGCGCCCTAAGGTCTACCTCTTGGACGAGCCCATCGCCCACCTGGATGCCAAACTCCGCCACCGCATGCGGGGGGAACTCAAGAAGATCCAGGCGGAACTGGGCATCACCACAGTCTACGCCACGCCGGACCAGTTGGAAGCCCTCTCCATGGCCGACACCATTGCCGTCATCAACCAGGGGCGGATTGAGCAGATCGGGCCGCCAGAGGAGATCTACGGCCGGCCGGGCAACGTCTTCGTGGCCCAGTTCGTGGGCGACCCCCCCATGAACATCCTGCCGGCCCGGGTCCTCGGCGACAGGCTGGTGGTGGAGGCCGAATGCTACTTTGAACTGCCCATCTCGCCCCAGGATCAGGCGCTCCTGCAGGCCAAGGTCCGGAACGGACGGGTGAAGGTGGGCATCCGGCCTAAAGACATCGTCTTCACCTCTTGCGAGGCGGATGGGTTGCACTCCGTTGGCGAGGTGGAGGAGGTGGAGACCCTGGGCCAGACGACCGTGGTCACCCTCATCGTGGGGTGCCTGCGGCTGAAGACCAAGGTCCCCACCCTGGAAGCCCCAACGCGGGGCGACAAGGTGGGGATCGTCCTGCACACGGACCAACTGCACTACTTTGACGCCGAGACGGACCGCCGCCTGGCCTGAACGGGGCGTGGGGGCGGAACTCCGGCGAAACCCCAAGGTGGCTAGCCCTATGGCAGAAATGAAAGTGCTGCTCCACGGAGACCTGTTCATCACCAACGAGGTCCTGCGGGCGGCCCTGGAGGAGGTCTTCCGGGGGACGGGCATCACCTTCACCTACGAGGCCCTGACCTGCGACTGGCCGGTAGAGCCCATCACCGAGATAGAGGACGTGCGGGAGTGCGTGGGCTCTCCCGACGAGATCTGCGCGAAGGTCGGCGATGTGGACCTGATCGTGACCCACTCTGCGCCCATCACCCGCCGCGTCATTGAGGCTGCGCCCAAACTGCGGGCGGTGGGCGCGGCGCGGGGAGGGCCGGTCAACATCAACGTCCAGGCTTGCACGGAGCGGGGCATCCCCGTCTTCTATGCGCCGGGGCGGAACTCCGGCGCGGTGGCCGAGTTCACCCTGGGGATGATCCTGGCGGCCACGCGCAACATCGTCCGCTCCCACGTCTCGCTCATGCGGGACCGGCAGTGGCGCGGCGACCTCTACGTCCTCTCCGAGGTGGGCACGGAACTGAGCGAGGCCACGGTGGGGGTGGTGGGGTTCGGGGCCATCGGCAGCAAGGTGGCGCGCCTGTGCCAATGCTTCGGGGCCCGCACCCTGGTCTACGACCCCTACGTCCCTCCCGAACGGATCCGGGAGGCGGGGCACGAGCCGGTCCCTCTGGAGGATCTGTTGCGGCAGTCCGACATCGTCACCCTGCACGTCCGCCTGACGCCGGAGAGCCGGGGGATGATCGGGGCGCGGGAGATCGGCTGGATGAAGCCGACGGCGTTCCTCATCAACACTGCCCGCGGGGGCCTGGTGGACCACCAAGCCCTGTACCAGGCTCTCAAGGAACGGCGCATCGCTGGCGCGGCCCTGGACGTCTTTGAGGCCGAGCCACCGCCGGACGACAGCCCCCTCTTCGGCCTGGACAACGTGGTGGCCACCAGCCACCTGGCCGGGGCCTCCCGTCAGGCTGCGGCCATCGGGGCGCGGGTGATGGCCGAGGAACTGCGCCGGTACCTCACGGGCGAGGGGAAGCCGCGCTTCTGCATGAACCCGGAGGTGCTGGAGCGGTAGGGGGCATCGCCTAGAGAGGTGCTGTCAACGGATTGGGGGAACGGATTGAACGGATTCACATTCAGAGGGGACCGACATGGCAAGCCAAGGGACATCTGTGCAAGGGGCCGTGCTGACGGCCCGGGACATCGCCCAGGCCATTGACCACTCGCTCCTCCGGCCCGACATCACCCACGGTGAACTCCTGGAAGGCCTGCGCATGGCCAAGAGGTACGGGGTGGCCACGTGCTGCGTCCGCCCCATGGACGTGCCCGTCGCCCGGGAGGAACTGGCGGGTTCGGTGGTGCGGGTGAGCAGCGTGGTGGGCTTCCCCCACGGGGCCCACACCACCGAGACAAAGGTCTTTGAGGCCACCCAACTCATAGACCTGGGCGCGGCCGAACTGGACATGGTCCTGGCCTTCGCCCGCCTCAAGTCGGGGCAGGATGACTACGTGTACCAGGACGTGAAGGCGGTGGTGGACGCGGCCCATGCCCGCTCCGTCATCGTCAAGGTGATCATTGAGTGCTTCTACCTCACGGACGAGGAGAAGGTCCGCGCCTGCCAGATCTGCGAGGCGGCCGGGGCGGACTACGTCAAGACCTCCACGGGGTACTCCGGCGGTGGGGCCACGATTGAGGATGTGCGCCTCATGCGCCGGACCTGCAGCCCCAAGGTGGCGGTGAAGGCCGCCGGCGGCATCCGCGATCTGGACACCACCCTGCGGTTCCTGACGGCCGGGGCCAAGATGATCGGCACCCGGTCCACCCAGGCCATCATGGAGGAAGCCCTCAGGCGGGAACGAGAGGGGACCTTGCGGTTGCCCTGAGGCCTGGGCAGGCCAGAACATCCTTTGCAGACGAGGTGAAGCGACGATGGCACGGATGATGAACGCTGCCCTCTTCTACGGGCCGGGGGACGTGCGCTTTGAGCAAACGGAGGTGCCCAAACCCGGCCCCGGGGAGGTCCTGGTCAAGGTGCAGGTGGCCCTGACCTGCGGCACCGACATCAAGACCTACCAGCGGGGCCACCCGGTGATGATCACCAAGGTCCCTTCCACCTTCGGCCACGAGTTCAGCGGCACGGTGGTGGAGGTGGGGGAGGGGGTAACCAAGTTCCGGCCGGGCATGCGGGTGGTGGCCTGCAACGCCGCCCCCTGCCAGGAGTGCTTCTACTGCAAGACGCACCGCCAGAACCTGTGCGAGAACCTGGTCATCCTCAATGGGGCCTATGCCGAGTACATCGTGGTGCCGGCGCCCCTGGTGAAGTACAACCTCCTGGAAGTGCCCGAGCACCTCTCCTGGGAGGAAGCAGCCCTGGCCGAGCCGCTGGGCACGGCCATCCACGCCATGGACAAGACGGCAATCCAGCAGGGGGATACGGTGGTCATCCTGGGCTCCGGCCCCCTGGGCCTCATGCTCTCCCGCCTGGCCCACCTGAAGGGCGCGCGGGTCATCCTCGTGGGGAAGGGGAAGGAGCGGCTGGAGACGGCCAGGGCCTTCGGCGTCAACGAGGTGGTGGACATCACGGAGGTGGACGACCCGGTCCGGGCGGCCCGGGAACTGACGGAGGGCGGCCGCGGGGCCGACGTGGTCATTGAGGCGGTGGGCCGGCCCGAATCCTGGCAGCAGGCGGTGGAGATCGCCGGCAAGGGGGCCACGGTGACCTTCTTCGGCGGGGCCAAGGCCGGCACCACCCTGACGGTGGACACGGTGCTCCTCCACTATTCGGAGTTGAAACTGATCGGCACCTTCCACCAGACGCCCAACGACTTCCGCCGCTCGCTGAAGATGCTCGCCTCGCGGCTGGTGGACGGGCGGGCCTTCGTGAAGGAGACGCTGCCCCTCTCGCAACTCCTGGAGGCCTTCCGCAGGGTGAAGGCGCTGGAGGCCATCAAGTACGCCATAGACCCCAGCCGGATGTGAGTCCGTGCGGGGAATGCTGGAGGATCGCCGATGCCCAGACGACAGGACCGCATGACCTCGGCCGAGCGCATCGCTGCCCTGTACCGCCGCGAGCCGGTGGACCGGGTGCCCTTCGTCCACCGGGGCTACGGCTTTTCGGCGCGCGTGGTGGGCTACCCCATCGCCGACATCTACGAAGACCCGGAGAAGAGTTTCCAGGCCCAGGTATGGGCGGCGGAGATGCTCGGCTCCGATGCCACGCCCTGGTACACCTTCGTCTCCTACGGGGCCTGGGAGTTCGGGGGCGAGATCCAGTGGCCGTCGGACCGGCACGGCTCCGGCCCTTCGGTGGCCCGCCGGCCGGTCCAGACGGAGGAGGACGTCTGGAACCTGACGCTGCCGGATGTGCGGACCGCCGGGTGCGTGCCCCGGATGCTGGAGTTCGCCAAACTCCAGGAGAAGAACGGCGTGCCCATCGGCTTCATCTGCGGCAGCCCCTTCACCCAGGCGGCCAACCTCTGTGGGACGGACAAGTTCCTCATGTGGCTCATCACCAGCCCGGAGACGGTGCACCGGGCTCTGCGCCTTATGACGGACCACATCCTTCAGGTGGCGCAACTGTTCGTGGAGACCTTCGGCGCGGACCGGGTGCTGCCCCGCTCCGCCGCGCCCACCGAGAGCAACGCCCTCATCTCCCCCAAGCACTTTGAGGAGTTCGCCCTGCCCTACCTCAAGGAACTCCACGAGAAGGTGCTGGCCATGGGGGTCAAGCACATCTACTGCCACATCTGCGGGGAGCAGAACAAGAACCTGCCCCTGTGGGCCCAGGTGCCCATGGGCGACCCGGGCATGCTCTCCTTCGGGCACGAGGTGGATATCCTCACTGCGGCCAAGTACTTCCCCGACCACATCATCGCCGGGAACGTAGACCCCAAGGTGCTCGCCCGGCCGGGCGCGGCGCGGGAGATCTACGAACTCTGCCGCGAGGCCATTGAGAAGGGGAAGAAGTGCCCCAGCGGCTTCGTGCTGATGCCCGGGTGCGAGATCCCGCCGACCACGCCGCCCTACAACATGTACGTCATGTACAAGGCCTGTGTGGAGTTGGGCTGGTACGACTGACGGATGGGGGCGGCTCGCTCTGGTGT
>DAOTYM010000287.1:0-1890 GCA_034434775.1 Anaerolineae bacterium
CGCCCCGCGCCTCTCGTTCTTCTTCAACGCCCACCATGACTTCCTGGAGGAGATCGCCAAGTTCCGGGCGGCGCGGCGCATCTGGGCGCGGGAGATGCGGGAGCGCTTCGGGGCCAAGGACCCCCGCTCCTGGTGGATGCGCTTCCACACCCAGACGGCCGGCTGCTCCCTCACCGCCCAGCAGCCGGAGAACAACATCGTGCGCACGGCCATCCAGGCCCTGGCCGCCGTCCTGGGGGGCACCCAGAGCCTGCACACCAACTCCATGGACGAGGCCCTGGCCCTCCCCAGCGAGAAGGCCGTCACCATCGCCCTGCGCACCCAGCAGATCATCGCCCACGAGTCCGGCGTGGCCAACACCGTGGACCCCCTGGCTGGCTCCTACTGCATTGAGGCCCTCACCGACCAGATAGAGCGGGAAGTGCGGGAGTACTTCCGCAAGATTGAGGCTCTGGGGGGCGTCATCCCGGCCATTGAGAAGGGCTTCTTCCAGCGGGAACTGGCCGAGTCGGCCTACCGCTACCAGCGGGAGATTGACACCAAAGAGCGCATCATCGTGGGCGTCAACGAGTACGTCCTGGACGAACCCCTGGAGATCCCCTTGCTGAAGATGGACCCCCAGGGGTACGAGCGCCAGTGCGCGCGCCTGCAGCGCGTGCGGGCGACGCGGGACAACGAGTTGGTCGGCCAGCGGCTGAAGGCCCTGGAGGAGGCAGCCCGCGGCACCGAGAACCTGATGCCCTACATCCTGGACGCGGTGCGGGCCTACTGCACCCTGGGCGAGATCTGCGGCGTGTTCCGCAAGGTGTTCGGCGAATACCGCGAGCCGGTGATCCTGTGACCTCACCCCATCCCCCTAGCCTCCTTCCGCCCTCCGCTTGCGGAGAGGGGAAGGGACCAGGGGGTGGGCAGAGGCGGGTAGAGAGGAGGGGGCATATGAGCCGCTTTCGGTGGGGGTTGGTCCTGGGGTTTTGCCTGGGCTTCTGGGCCGTGCAGCGGTGGCTCTGGGCCCCACCAGAGCGCCGGGGGCACAGGAACCTGCGGCTGGACCTGGCGGAACAGGTCCCGCCGCGGCCTGCACCTGCGCCGCAGGAAGAAGAGGTGGTGATGGGCTTCTGCATGCGCTGCCGGGCCATGCGCCCCATGGCCCATGCCGAACGGACGGTGACCCAGCGGGGGCAGCCGGCCTACCGCGGCGTGTGCCCAGTCTGCGGGACGAAGATGTTCCGCATGCTTCCTCGGTAGAGACCTCACCTCATCCCCCAACCCCCTTCCCCTCCGTGAACGGAGAGGGGAAGGGGGCTAGGGGGTAGGGGGAGGTCTGCGGGTGGCTGCCACAGGCGGCCGGGAGAGGGTAAGGCCAGACAGAAGTAGGAGAGTACGGAGATGGCCATTCGGATCTTTGCGGCGCGGGCTCTGGCGGTGGTCCTCCTGGTGGGGCTGGGGGCCCTCGGCCGGCCAGCCCCCGTGCGGGCGGCGGAGTTCCACGTGAGCACGGCGGCGGAACTCACCACGGCTCTCCTCGCGGCGCGCAATAACGGCGAGGACGACGTGATCGTGCTGGCTGCGGGCACGTACGTGGGGAATTTCCAGTACACACCCTCCGATGGCCGGGCCCTCACCCTCCGCGCCGCGGAGGGGACGAGGCCTGGAGAGGTCATCCTGGATGGCGGCGGGTCCGGGACGGTGCTCACCCTGTACCTCTCGGCGGCGGGGGGGACGGTGCGCCTGGAGGATCTCACGGTTCAGGGAGGCGGACACCACGGCCTGGCAGTGTCTGGGAGCGGAAGCATCCACGCCACCCTCTCCAGGGTGGTGGTGCAGGACAACAGGACTGCCACCCATGGGGGCGGCATCTACGTCTACCCTTGGGGGAACGGGGCGGTGACG
>DAOTYM010000288.1:0-10726 GCA_034434775.1 Anaerolineae bacterium
CCTTCGTCAGAACTTTGGAAAGCCCTGCGAAGTGGGCCAAGCGATTCGTTTATTCGTTCTTCCATTCGTTGACGGCGTTGCCAAGCCGCCGATTCAAATCGGGGCTCAGGCCCGGCGTCGGCCTGCGCCGACGCGGGCGTGCAAGGAGGCCCACCCGTTGACGGCGTTGCCAAGCCACCGATTCAAATCGGGGCTCAGGCCCGGCGTCGGCCTGCGCCGACGCGGGCGTGCAAGGAGGCCCACCCGTAGGGGCAAGGCATGCCTTGCCCCTACCCAGGGCGACGCATGCGTCGCCCTTACGGCCTCACCCTCCCCTCTCCGATGTCAGAGCGTCCCCCTCGCTGGCTTGTGCCCCTGCCCGTTCTGTGGTATCCTTAGCGCCTGGCCTTTCCGAACATCACCGACGCGGGAGGACGGATGCCCATGCCGAAACCGGGTGTGCTGTTCCCACCGGAAGCCCTTTACGGCCTCAAGGCGGGCTTTGACCAACTGGCCAACCTGCTGGCCCTGACCCTGGGGCCGACAGGAGGGGCGATTGCCACCGATTTCAAAGCCAACCGGGAGGTGGAACGCTTCACCGACGCCGCCACAGCCGCCCGCCGCATCCTGGAGGTCCCCGGTCGGGCCCAGAACGTGGGCGCCATGCTCGTGCGCAACCTGGTCTGGCGGGTCCATGAGGATGTGGGCGACGGGGCCGCCACGGCCGCGGTCCTGGCCCAGGCCCTGCTGGACGAGGGGCTCCGCGTCGCCGTGGCCGGCGCGAACCCCATGATCATGCGGGAGGGGATCGGCCGGGGCCTGAAGGCCGCGCTCCAGGCCCTGAAGGAGATGGCCGTGCCCGTGACGGACGAGGAGGAACTCTCCGGCCTGGCCCTCGCCGTGACCGGGGAGCCACGCCTGAGCCTGGTCCTGGGCGAGATGTTTGACGTCCTGGGGCCCGAGGCCCACATCATCATTGAGGAATACATGGCCCCCTACGTGGAGCGGGAGTACTTTGAGGGGAGCCACTGGAAGGCGGAACTGGCCTCGCCCTACCTCGTCACCCACCCGCCCACGCGGCGCTGCATCGTGCAGAACCCCCTGGTAGTGGTGTACGACGACTTCCTCACCGAGTGGGAAGAGGTGGAGCCGCTCCTGCGCCTCCTGGACTCCGCAGAGGACGAGCGGGACCTCCTCATCGCGGCCAAAAAGGTCGCCGGGCAGGCGCTGGCCGCCTTCGTGGTCAACCACCAGGCCGGTCGGCTGCGGGTGGCCGCGGTGCAGTTCTCCTCCCAGATTGACCGCAAGCGCCGGGACCTCTTCCACGACCTGGCCCTCCAGACCGGGGCCACCGTCCTGGGGCCCGACATGGGGCGCCCCCTGCGGACCATCGCATGGGGAGACATGGGCCGGGCCGCCCGTGCGGAAGCGGACAAGGAGAAACTGGTCGTGGTGGCCGGGCAGGGCGACCGGGCGGCGATCCAGAAGCACCTGGAGGGCCTGCGGCGGAGGTTGGAGCAAACAGAGGACGAAGAGGAGCGGGAGACCCTCCGGGAGCGGATCGCCCGCCTCAGCGGCGGGGTGGCAATCCTGAAGGTCGGCGACGCCTCCAGGGTGGGGCAGGCGGACCTGCGCCAGAAGGCGGAGAAGGCAGTCAAGGCCCTGGCCCTGGCGGCCCGGGAGGGCACGGTGCCCGGCGGTGGGGTGGCTTTCCTCAATTGTATTGACGCCGTGCGCTCGGTGGACGCCCAGGGCGATGCGGCGGTGGGCGTGCGCATCCTGGCCCGCGCTCTGGAGGCCCCCTTCCGGCGCATCGTGCAGAACGCCGGGGTCCACGCCCCTGCAGTCGTCTTGCACGAGGCCCGGCGGCGGGGACCGGCCTTCGGCTACGATGCCCTGCGCGGCGAGGTGGTGGACATGCGCGCCGCCGGCATCCTGGATGCCGCGGGGGTCTGCCGCCGCGTCCTGGAGATGGGCACCAGCGCGGCCATGATGGCCCTGACCATCGCCGCCATCGTCTTGCACCGCAAGCCGGAGAAGAGCATGCAGCCGTAGGGGCCGCCAGGGCCCTTCCCCCGGCGCGGCTTTTCCCTAACAGTGCGCCGCATGGATTTGGGCCAAGCGGCCGGGAACCCCTCCTCCATCCCCTTTCCCGTCTCATGCACGGGGAGGGGGTTCGGGGGGGTTGGAAGCTGGGAGCGACAGCGGTACGTCCGCTGCCCCCTCTGCGCGTGCATGGGGGGTTCGGGAGTGGGGCCGGAAGCGCCCCGAGGAGGAACTCCATGCGTGGCGTGGTCCTCAAAGGTTACCGGCAGGTAGAGGTCCGGACGTTCCCCGATCCTGTGCCTGGCCCCGACGAGGTGGTGATCCAGACCCGGGTGGCTGCCATCTGCGGCAGCGACCTGCACTTCTACCGGGACACGCCGGAGAACCTGGGTCCCCGCACGGAGATGGTGGTGGGGCACGAGCCGAGCGGCGTGGTGGTGGCTGTGGGCTCGTGCGTGCGGAACGTCCGGGTGGGGGACCGGGTGACGGTGTACCACCACATGGGGTGCGGCACCTGTGCCCACTGCCTCGCCGGGGATATCATGCTCTGCGAGCAGCACGTCGGCATCGCCGCCGTGGGCCGCGGCGCCGATGCCGATTACGTCTGCGTCCCTGAACGCAACTGCCTCCGCCTCCCCGACGAACTCTCCTTTGTGGATGGCGCGTTCATCGCCTGCATCGCTGGCACGGCTTACTCCGCCCTCCTGAAACTGGCCCCTTCCGGGCGGGATACCCTGGCCATCCTGGGGCTGGGGCCGGTGGGGTTGGTCGCCGGCATGATGGCCCGGGCCTTCGGCGCCCGCGTGGTCGGGTTTGAACTGGTGGCCGAGCGCCTGGACCTGGCCCGCCGCATCGGGCTGGACTACGTCTTTGATGCCGGCGAAGTGGACCCGGTGGCGGTGGCGCGGGACCTCACCGGGGGGCGCGGGGCGGATGGAGCGCTGGAGACCTCCGGGAGCCCCGTCGCCCAGGTGCAGGCGGTGCGCCTGGTCCGCAAGCGGGGGAAGGTGGTGTTCGCGGGGGCAGGACGCGAGGAGCCTTGCATCGCTCCGTGGTGGATCATGCAGAGGGAGGTCACCCTGATGGGGACCTTCGTCATGCCCATCCACCTGTACGAGGACCTGGTGCGGTTCATCCTCCGCCACCGCCTGGACTTTGAGCAGGTGGTCACCCACCGCTTCTCCATTGAGGACGCGGCCGAGGCCTTCCGCCTGGCGGATAGCGGCAGGACCGGCAAGGTCCTCTTCGTGTGGGAATAGGACGCCGGGACGCATGTGCCGGCCTCGTCAGAGGGTAGGGGCGCACGGCTGTGCGCCCCTACCGAAGGCAGCATGGGCCGTTTGCCTCTACCTGTGACCTCTATAGGGGCGGCAGGATCCCTGCCTCCGTCAGGATGGCCCGCAGGGCCTGCCGTTCGTCGTCCCGCAGGTCCAAGAGGGGCGCGCGGACTGGCCCGCCGTAGTAGCCCAGCATGTCCAGGGCCGCCTTCACGCCGGCGACGCCGAAGCGGGACGTGACCGCGGTGTTCGCGGGGATCATCCGCCGCTGGAGGGCGGCCGCTTCCTCCATCCGCCCCTCGTGGAACAGGCGGTAGAGGTCCAGCAGTTCCCGAGGGGCGATGTTGGCCAGGGCCATGATGCCGCCCACTGCCCCCACGGTGAGCCCCGCCAGGAAGAAGCCCGCCGAGCCAGCCAGCAGTTGGAAGCCGGCAGGGGCCAGCCGCACCACATCCCCCATCTTGACCACGTTGCCGCCGCTCTCCTTCATGCCGATGACCCGCGGGTGTTCGGCGGCGCGGGCCACAGCCGCGGCGTCTATATCCAGGTGGGTGTAGGCGGGGACGTTGTAGATCAGGATGGGGATGGGGGAGGCCTCGGCCACGGCGTGGTAGTGGCGCACCAGGCTTTCCGAAGTCATCCTGTTGGTGTAGTAGTGGGGGGTCACCACCAGGGCGGCGTCGGCCCCCACGTCGGCGGCGGCCTGGACGAAGCGGACCGCCTCGCGGGTGGACTCGCAGTCCACGCCAGCGATCAACCGCTTGCCTGAGGGGATGGCCTCACGGACGGTCCGCAGGACCTGCAGCTTTTCCTCCCAGTCCAGGTACACAGCCTCGCCATTGGACCCCAGCACCACGTACCCCGTCAGGTCGTACTGGTTCCACCGGGCCAGGTTTTCCCGGAGGGCCCCGTAGGCCACCTCGCCCTGGGCGTCAAAGGGGGTTGGGATAGGGGGGAACACCCCCCTGAGGGAAAGGGTTGCCTTGGATGTCATCTCGCACCTGCCTTGCACGAAGGTGGGTCCGGGTTTGCTTCCTCGTGCCCGCATTCTAGCGGGAACCTGCCGTATGCGCAAACCGCGCGTAGTAGTGGATGAGGGTCTCCACGCCCCGCCACAGGTTGGGCAGGTAGAACTTCTCGTTGGGGGCGTGGGCGTTGTCGTCGGGCAGGCCGAAGCCCACGAGCACCAGGGGCGCGCCCAGGATCTCCTGGAGGTCGCGGGCAACGGGGATGGACCCGCCGGCCCGCATGGAGAGAGGGGGTGCCCCAAACCCCTGCCGGAGGGCGTCGGCCATCGCCTGGACGGCCGGGGCCCGGGGATCGGTCAGGACCGGCCGGGCTTTGCCCAGGATGCGCACTTCCAGCGCCACGGTGGGCGGGGCCAAGGAGCGCAAGTGGGCGATGGCCAGGTCGGCGATCTCGTCCGGTTCCTGGTCCGGGACCAGGCGCATGGAAAACTTGGCCCCCGCCCGTGCCGGGATGACCGACTTGTGCCCTGGACCGGTGTAGCCGCCCCAGAGGCCGTGGAGGTCCAGCGTGGGGCGGACGCTGACCCGCTCCACGGTGGTGTACCCTTCCTCGCCAGCCAGCGCGGGAGCGCCGGTCAGGTGGCGGGCTACCTCGTCGGTGACGGGCACCCGGGCCAGGAGGGCCCGCTCCTCTGGGTCCAGGGGGCGCACCCGGTCGTAGAAGCCGGGGATGGCGATGCGGCGTGTCTGAGGATCCTGGAGGGCTCCCAGGAGGCGCACGAGGACGTTGAGAGGGTTGTCCACCGCGCCACCGAAGGTGCCGGAGTGCAGGTCGTGGGCTGGCCCCCTGAGTTCTACCTCCAGGGAGAGGGTGCCCCGCAGCCCGTACATGAGGAGGGGCGTCTGGGGGTCCAGGAGGGCCTCGTCGCAGATGACGACCGCATCGGCGGCGAAGCGCTCCCGCTCGCGGCGGAGGGTGTCGGCCAGGTGGGGGCTGGCGATCTCTTCCTCTCCCTCCACCAGGATTTTGAGGTTGAGGGGCAGGCGTCCGCCGGTCTGGAGGTAGGCCTCGGCCGCCCCCAACACGGCCACGACCTGCCCCTTGTTGTCCGAGGCCCCCCGGGCGTAGAGGTAGTGGCCGCGCACCACAGGCTCAAAGGGCGGGCTCTGCCATTCCTCCAGAGGGTCCACCGGTTGGACGTCGTAGTGCCCGTACACGAGGAGGGTGGGGGCATCCGGGCCCGCGCCCAGCCAGGCCCCGTAGGCCAGGGGATGCCCGCCCGTTGGCACGACCTCCACCTCGGGCATCCCCATCCTGCGGAGGTAGCCGGCGACCCACTCCGCCGCCCGCTGCACATCCGCTTGGTGCTCCGGCTGGGTGCTCACGCTGGGGATGCGCAGGAAGTCCTGGAGGGCTTCCAAGAGCGCCTGGTGGTGTGCACGTGCGTAGGCCAGTGCCTGTTCTACCATCGTTCACCTCGCGAAAGGGTCCCCAGGTCGGGAGGACAAGGGCCCGCCTCCCGGGCAGGGACCTCCTTCCCTCCCGCGGCGGGGAGGGAAGGAGGCCGCGCTGCACCGAGGGGAAGAGGCCGCCCTGGTTCCTACTCTGTGATCCACGGCAGGCCGGCCACGGCCGTGCTCCGCTGCTCTGGGTCGGTGTGGACGTTGACGATGGCCGGCAGGCCGGAGGCGAAGGCCCGCTGGATGGCCGGGGCGATCTCCTCCACCCGTTCCACGTACTCGCCGTAGCCGCCCAGGGCTTTGGCCATCTCGTCGTACCGGACGAGGCCCAGGTGGGTGGCGACGATGCGGTCCTCGCCGAAGCGACGCCGCTGCCCATCCCGCACCTCGCCCCAGCCCTCGTCGTTGGCGATGACGACCACGATGGGCACCTTGTGGCGCACGGCGGTGTCAAACTCCATAGCGCAGAGGCCGAAGGAGCCATCGCCCATGAGGGCCACGACGGGTTTTTCGGGGTGGGCCAGTTTGCCGGCGATGGCGTAGGCCAGCCCCACGCCCAGGTGGGCCGCGCTCCCCACCCAGGTCACCCCGCCGGGCACGTTGGCGTCCAGGTACTGGATGCCGAAGGCGCCGATGTAGCCCCCATCCACCACCTTGATGGCCTCCCGGTCCAGGCAGGCAGCCAGGGCCTGCACCAACTGGATGGAGTGCATCGGCCGATCCTTGGGCCGCTCGTCCAGGCGGGCGGCCTTGGCCGTCTCTTCCCGCATGGCGAGGAGCGTGCCCCGGGCCCGGGCAGGCCAGTCTGGGTCCATGCTCCAGTCCCGGACCTCCGGCAGGAGGTCCAGCATCTGGCGCAGGACCTGGCCAGCGTCGCCCACGATCCCCACGTCTATGGGGCGGGTCTTGCCGATGGCCTCGGGGACGATGTCCACCTGGGCGACCTTGGCTTCCCGGCTGAAGAGGGGGAAGCGGCCGTAGCCGATGGTCCAATCCAGCCGGGTGCCGAGGACCAGGAAAGCGTCGGCGTCTGCCGCTGGGGTGGGGTAGAAGCCGCAGCACAGGGGATGGTCATCGGGGACAAGGCCGCGGGCCAGGTTGCGGGTGAGGACGGGTATGCCTGTGGCCTCCACAAAGCGGCGCAGGTCCTCGCCGGCCCCTGCCCACCAGACGCCGCTGCCAGCCACGATGAGAGGCCTCCTGGCCGTGCGCAGGACCTCCAGGGCCTGGCGGACCAGGGCCGGGTCGCCCAGGGGGCGGCCCTCAGGCCGGTACTTCTCGGGCCAGGTGACCTCGTCCTCGTCCACCGTCGCGCTCAGGAGTTCCAAGGGGAAGTCCAGGAACACGGGCCCGGGCCGGCCGGTGGTGGCGTGGCGCACGGCCATGGCCGTGTACTCTGGCAACCTCTTCAGGGAGAAGCAGGTCCGCTGCCACTTGGTGACCGGCCGCAGGAGGCGCAGTTGGTCAATGGCCTGCATCACGCCGATGTCCCTGCCCTCCAGGGAGCCTTGTGCGCAGGTGACGATCATGGGGACCTGGGCCTCGTAGGCCACCTCAATCCCGCTGAGCGCGTTCACCAGGCCCGGCGCGGCGTCCACGGTGACGAGGGCTGGCTTGCCCGTGAAGCGCGCCCAGGCATCGGCCATGTGGGCGGCGTTCATCTCGTGGCGCACGTCAATGACCCGGATCCCCTGGTCCAGGCAGGCGTCCACGAGGTGGAAGTTGTGGCCACCCACGATGGTGAAGCAGTGGGTCACGCCGGCCTGCCGCAGGGTGCGGACGACGAGCGCCCCGCCGCTCAGGCGGCCCTTGCGGCGGGCAGGTTTCGCCGCCCCAGCGGTCAGTTTGCGGATGAACTCCACGTACTCCTCGTCGGGCATCTGGTTGCGCAGGCCCACCAGGCCGGTGCGGTCCGGCGGCCCGACCCGCCGCCGCAGAGGCGGCTGCTCCATATCCGCCACTTCCAGAACGGCGTCGGCCACCACGTTGGGGTCCGTGGCGTGCTCCCACTCCGCCCGCATGGCCTTGCCCATCTGGGAGGCCCAGGCGTAGTAGGGGCTATCCGGCTTGACCGTCTCCAGGGCCCGCTCAATGGCGCTGCGGGGCATGCCCGTCTTGAACATGCCGCAGGGTTCCAGGATGGTCACCTTGACCCCGAAGGGATGCACCTCGTGCCACAGGGTCTCGGAGAACCCTTCCACGGCGTGCTTGGCGGCCGTGTAGAGGCCCTGGAAGGGGAAGGCCACCTTGCCGCTGTCGGAAGAGATGTTGATGATGTGGCCCGCGCCCCGAGCGCGCATGTGGGGGAGGACCGCCTTGGTGACGGCCATCACCCCCAGCGCGTTGACGGCCATGACGAAGCGGACCTCGTCCATGGTCGCCTCTTCAATGGGGCCTCCGTGGCCCACACCGGCGTTGTTGACCAGGATGTCAATTTTGCCGAACCGGTCCAGGGCGGCCCGGACCACCTGGGCGATCTCCTCGTCCTTGGTCACGTCCATCTGGAGCGGGAGGAGGAGCGAGGGGTCGGGGGCCTTGAGGTGGCTCAGGGCGTGGACGTCCTTGTCGGTGGCGACGAGGGCCTCGCCCCGGTCCAGGACCTTCTGGGCCAGGAGTGCGCCGAACCCGGTGGCGCACCCGGTGATCAGCCAGACTCTCGGAGCCATCAAACCCTCCTTCGTGCCTTGCCACGAGCCTTACGCCACAGCAGGGGCCTGGTCCTTGGCCGTGGTGCGGATGGGGTAGAAGTACAGGGCCAGCGCGCCGATGAGGACGATGAGGATGGGGAAGCCGCCCATCAGGAAGCGGATGCCCCACACCGCGCTGGGGGCCTGGGCCTCCACACCCGCCACATAGCCGGTGAGGGGGAAGACAATGACGTTGACGATGGCCTGGATGTAGAAGGCGAGTTTCACGATGCCGCCGGCGATGCCGAAGAAGATGCCCTCCCGCCGCTGGCCGACCCGCCGGGCGGCGTCGTCAATGACCTCGGTGAGGCCGACCACCCAGAGGACCATCAGGCCGGCCAGGCCGGGCGAGATCAGGGTGGTCCCCAGGAGGCCGGTGTAGAAGTCCTTGGCCAGCATGATGATGAGCAGCGAGGGGACGAACAGCAGGAAACTGTACATCCAGGCCCGCCGCACGCCGATGCGGGGCGTGATCTTGTTCCACATGGCGATGAAGGGCACGCACAGCAGGAAGGGCAGGGCCAGGAGGATGGCCTCCTGCTCGCCCGCGCCCATGGTCACGCCGAAGACGGCCCCTTTGCCCGTGATGCCCAGGGCGTACTTCCGCCAGAAGGGGAGCATGGCTGGCAGGGCGGTGAAGATGTACTCCTTGGCCAGGTCGGCGATGATGAACCAGCGGAAAGCCCGGTTCTGGAAGCAGGCCTTCAGCGAGTCCCACAGGGGCATGGGCTTTTCGGGGACGTGCGAGAGGTCCTCCTTGACCCCGATGACGGAGATCAGGTAGCCGATGGCCGTGAACGCGCCGATGACCAGGCCCATGGTCACGAAGCCCAGGTTCTCCGAGAGGATGGGGGCCAGGATGAAGGCCAGGAGGAGCGCGATCACGGCCAACCCCTCGCGGACCGAGGCGACGGCAGACCGCTCCTTCAGGTCGGCGGCCAGTTCGGTGATGAGGGAGTTGTAGGCCATGATGACCAGGGTGTAGATGCCGTCGTAGAGGAAGAGGAAGGCGAAGAAGTAGAGGGCGATGAGCGCGGGGTTGCGCCGTGGGGGTATCCACAGCAGGAAGAAGGCGAGCCCCAAGGGCACAGCCCCGAAGAGGACATAGGGCACGCGCCGCCCCCAGCGGGAGCGGGTGCGGTCGCTCACCTGCCCCAGCAGGGGGTCGTTGATGGCGTTCCAGATGGCGAAGAGGGCCCACACAACCTGGGCGAGGACGGGGTTGAGGCCGATGACGTCCAGGTAGAAGAACTGAATGCGGTTGTTGAACACCTGCTGACAGACCGTGTTGGCAAAGTTCCCCATGCCATAGGTCCACCGCTTCCAGGCCTTCATAGTCGTCTCACCTCCTGAGATGAGCGTGCGCCGCAACCAGCCAACTCTCGGAACGGTCTCCTGACGGTTCAGTCCATAGGCCCCTCCTTTCCGTCTGTGCCTTCTGGCGTCACAGCCCCAGCATGCGGTCCAGGTAGTCGTGCAGGAAGGCCCTGAAGGCTGCGATCTGCTCGGGGGCGAAGGGGTCGGCCTGGCCCACGTTCCAGGGGAGGGGGCCGCCAGTGAAGTAGCCATAGAGCAGCCAGGTGAAACTGATGAGGAAGAGGCGGATGTCGGGGAGAGGGGCGCGGATGGTGCCAACCTGGCGTGCTCGTTCCAGGAGGTCGTAGACCATCTGGTAGAGAGGCAGGGAAAATTCGGCCTCTATTTCGTCAAAGCGGAACTCCCGTTCCAGCCAGCGGCGGACCCAGAGGCGGGGGACCTCGGGGCTCTCCAAGGTCATCTCAATGAGGGCGTCCACCAGCCGCTCCAGGAGGTCGCGGAAGGCCGTGGGGTCCTGGATCACGGCGTCATCCACGTGGCCGGCGAAGCGGGAGACAACCTCAAACTCTCGGAGGAACAGGCGGTGGAAGACCTTGCGGTAGAGTTCCTCTTTGCTGCCGGCATGGTAGGCGAGGGTGGAGACGTTGATCCCTGCGGCGGAGGCGATGGCGCGGGTGGAGGTGCCGTGGAAGCCGTATTCGGCGAAGAGGGTGGTGGCCACGCGGAGGATGCGCTCCAGGGTGCTGACCTGCTCGTCTTCCGAGGGTGGGGACACCGCTATCCTCCATCAAACGATTGATTGAACCGGCTATTTCTATTATACCACAACTTGTCAAGGGGGTGGCCGCTCTTCTGGCGATGGCTCAGATAGACGGATTGGGCCCGAGGCAACCTAGTGCTGGACCACAGCGTACAGGTCCAACAGATCCTCCATCCGCCAGACGAAGGCGGCAGTTATCTGTCCCAAGCACCACTGCTTCTTCTGCCAGGG
>DAOTYM010000289.1:0-19083 GCA_034434775.1 Anaerolineae bacterium
GAGAAGTACGAGGTCATCCCCATCGCCATCACCAAAGAGGGGACGTGGCTTGCCGGAGGGGACCCCATGAGGTCGCTCTTGGAGGGGCCAGGGGTGGGGGGCTCGGTGCCGGTGGCCCTCGTCGCCGACCCCCAGGACCCCCACCTGCTCGTCCTGGAGGACAGGGGCGTGGACGGGAGGAAGAGGCTGGAAGTGGACCTCTTCTTCCCCATCCTGCACGGGCCCTTCGGCGAGGATGGCACGGTGCAGGGCCTCCTGGAACTGGCGGGCGTGCCCTACGTGGGGGCGGGCGGGGCCTCGTCGGCGGTGGGGATGGATAAGGCCCTGCAGAAAGCCGTCTTCCTGGCCAGGGGGCTGCCGGTGGTGCGGCACGAAGTGGTCTTCCGGTGGCAGTGGCGGGAGCGCCCGGACGAGGTGGTGGACCGGCTGGAGGCTGCCCTGGGGTACCCCTGCTTTGTGAAGCCAGCCAACCTGGGCTCCAGCGTGGGCGTGACCAAAGCGCGGGACCGGGGGGAACTCCGGGCCGCGCTGGACGAGGCGGCTCAGTACGACCGCAAGATGCTGGTGGAACAGGCGGTGGACGCTCGGGAGATTGAGTGCAGCGTCCTGGGGAACGACAAGCCCCAGGCCTCGGTGCCCGGCGAGATCGTGCCCTGCCGCGAGTTCTACGACTATTGGGCGAAGTACGTGGAGGAGGGGTCGCAGCTCCTGATCCCGGCCCCCATCAGCCCGGAACTGACGGAAGAGGTCCGCGCGCTCTCCCTGGCGGCCTACGTCGCGTTGGACTGCGCGGGGATGGCGCGGGTGGACTTCCTGCTGGACCGGCACACCGAGGCCCTGTACGTGAGCGAGGTGAACACCATCCCGGGCTTCACGCCCATCAGCATGTACCCCAAGTTGTGGGAGGCCAGCGGCCTCACCTATCGGGAACTGATAGACCGGCTCATCCAGTTGGCGCTGGAGCGGCATGCGGATAAGGCGCAGAACGTGACCTCGTTCCCCAAGGGGGGAGAGGCAGCCCTGGCTTCTCTGGATAAGGGGCAGTAGGGTGAAGAGGAAGGCTCGCCACAGCGACCGCGAGAGCGCGGGGCTGGGCCCGCGGGATTGGACCTTTGAGACCGCTGCACGCGTGGAGCGGGCTCGGAGGCCGCGCCCGCTGCGCTCCCGGCCCAGGAAGCGCGCCGCGGGAGCGAGGCCGGCTGCGCCCCACCGGTATGCGGAGGTGGCGCAGCCCCGGGCTTGGCGGGGGCCCCTGGTCATCCCTGGCCGCTCCCAGGTCAAAGCGCTGGCTCCGCGCGTGGCGGGCCTGCTGGCGGTGGCCTTCTGGGCGTGGCTGGCCCTGTGGGTGTCCTTCTCGGACGCCTACTATGTATCCCGCGTGGAGGTGCTGGGCAACGAGTTCCTCCCTGCGGAGCGCTTGGTGGAGCAGGCGGGGGTGCCGGAGGGATACCACATCTTCTTCGTCAATCCCGTGGCCGTGCGGGCGAGGCTGCTGGCCCTGCCGGGGGTGCGGGAAGCCGAGGTCCGCTGCCGCCTGCCCGGCCGTGTGACCCTGCGGGTGGTGGAACGGAAGCCGGTCCTCCAGTGGAGGGTCGGGGCGGAGCAGTTCTGGGTGGATGAGGAGGGCGTGCTCTTCCCGGCGGCGGGGGCGCTTGCGGAGGCGGTGACGGTGGTGGAGGTGGACCGGGCGGCCCGGGAGCCGGGCGAGCGGGTGGGGGCGGACCTGGTGCGGGGGGTGCAGGAACTGGCGGCCTTGCTCCCCGAGGTGGCGGAGTTTGAATACAGCCAGGCCCACGGCTTGGCCTTCCGCATGGCCGATGGGACGCGGGTGTTCCTGGGCACGGAGGAACTGGCCTACCGCGTGCAGGTGCTGAAGAGGCTCCTTGCGGAGTTGGGGACCCGGGGCTCCTCCGCCTCGGAGATCCATTTGGAGTACAGGTATCCGGTGGTCCGGCCGTAGGCCGGGAGAGGGGTGCCTGCAGCGCGGCTCGGGAGAGGATGCTGTGGACGGCACGATCGTCGGGATTGACGTGGGGACCACCAAGATCTGTGTCCTCATCGGGGAGGTCACGGAGCGCGAGAGCCTGCGCATCGTGGGCATGGGCGAGGTCGCCTCGCGCGGGCTGGACGAAGGGGTGGTCGTGAACGTGCGCGAAGCCACCCGGGCCATTGGCGAGGCCATCCGCCAGGCGGAGCAGTTCTCAGGGTACCCGGTGGAGCGGGTGTGGGTGGGCGTGGGCGGGACCCACATCGCGGCGACGAACAGCCGGGCAGCCGTGGCCGTGGCCAACCCGCGCCGAGGGGTGACCCGGGAGGATAAGGAGCGGGTCCTGCGGGCAGCCAGGACCATCGTCATCCCCCAGAACCGGGACATCATCCACGTCATCCCCCGGTCGTACACGGTGGACGACCAGACGGGCATCATGGACCCCGAGGGGATGCAGGGGTTCCGCCTGGAGGTGGAGGCCCACGTGGTGACCGGCTCCTCCACCGCGGTCGGCAACCTGGTGCGCTGCGTGGAGGGGGCTGGGGTGGAGGTGCAGGGCCTGGTCGTCCAGGCGTTGGCCTCTGCCGAGGCGGTCCTCACCCCCCAGGAGCGCAAGATGGGCGCGGTGCTGGCGGACATCGGCGGGGGGACCACCGACATCGGGGTCTTCATCAACGAGTCCATCTGCCACACCACGGTCCTGAGGGTGGCGGGGAACCACCTGACCAACGACCTGGCCATTGGCCTGCGGGCGCCCTTCACCACGGCGGAGGAGGTGAAGCGGCGTTTCGGCCACGCGATGGTGGCCGGGGTGCCGGAGGGCGAGGCCATTGAGGTTGCCCTCTTCGGCGACAGCGGCAGGCAGCCAGTGCTACGTTCCTACGTGGCGGAGATCCTGGAGGCCCGCGCCGAGGAGATCCTGATGCTCGTCATGCGGGAGGTGAAGCGTTCGGGGTTTGATGGCCTGCTGCCGGCAGGGCTCGTGCTGTGCGGCGGGTCGGCCAACCTGGCTGGGCTGCGGGAACTGGGGCGCTCGGTGCTGGGGGTGCCCACGCGCATCGGCGTGCCCCGGGGCGTGGAGGGGCTGGTGGAGAAGGTCTCCGACCCGGCCTACGCCACCAGCGTGGGGATCCTGCTGTGGGCCTGGCGGGAGACCCGGACGTTGGAGGCGCAGCCCGCCCGGCGGGAAGCGGGGCTTTGGGCGCGGGTTCTGGGTTGGCTGCGGACGTTCCTGCCCGAGTGAGCGCGCTCGGGCCTGGGCGTGCGGACAGGATGCGTGTTCGGCAGGTGGGCCGCCGAGGAACGAGCGAGGGAGGTGCAGCGTGTTCTTTGACTCATTTGTGGAAGACAGTTGGTCCAGGAAGCCCGGCAGGGGAATGCCGATGCCAGAGCCACCAGAGGAAAGGAGTCTGGAGATGCGCCAAGGGACGGAGACGGTCACCAATTTCGCGAACATCAAGGTCATCGGAGTGGGGGGCGGTGGGAGCAACGCCGTGAACCGCATGATAGAAGAGGGGATCCGCGGCGTGGAGTTCGTGGCCGTGAACACGGACGCCCAGGCCCTGATGCTCTCCAATGCGCCGGTGCGGGTGCGCATCGGGGAGAAGTTGCTCAAGGGGCTGGGGGCCGGCGGGGACCCGACGGTGGGGGCCAAGGCGGCCGAGGAGTCCCGCGAGGAACTGGCAGAGATCGTGGCCGGGGCCGACATGGTCTTCATCACTGCAGGCATCGGCGGGGGCACGGGCACCGGGGCGGCGCCCATCATCGCCCGGCTGGCCAAGGAGAGCGGGGCCCTCACCATCGGCGTGGTGACGAAGCCCTTCCGCTTTGAGGGGCAGCGGCGGATGAAGATCGCCGAGGAGGGGCTGAAGGCGCTCAAGGAGGCCGTGGACACCCTCATCGTCATCCCCAACGACCGCCTGCTGGAGATCGTGGACGAGCGGGTGCCCATGCAGGACGCCTTCAAACTGGCGGACGACGTGCTGCGCCAGGGCATCCAGGGCATCTCCGAACTGATCACCGTGCCGGGCCTCATCAACCTGGACTTCAACGACGTGCGCGCTGTGATGAGCGAGGGAGGCTCGGCCCTGATGTCCATCGGCCGCGGGTCCGGGGAGAACAGGGCGCGCCAGGCAGCGGAGCAGGCCATCACCAGCCGCCTGCTGGACCTGACGGTCCGCGGGGCCCGGGGGGTGCTCTTCAACATCTGCGGCTCCCCCGACCTCACCATGCACGAGGTGTACGAGGCGGCCGACGTGATCCAGTCCAGCGCCCACCCGGAGGCCAACATCATCTTCGGCGCGGTCATCTCGCCCGAGATGAACGGGCAGGTGCAGATCACCCTCATCGCCACCGGGTTTGAGGCGGCAGAGAAACAGGCTCAGCAACCGCAGCGCGTGCGGGAGGATGCGAAGACCATCCCCTTCCGGCCGCAGAGCACGGACAAGGAAGACCTGGACATCCCGACCTTCCTCAGGAAGGTCCGTCCTCGGGCGTAGGGCCTTGGGAACCTAGACTTCTTCCTGCATCTCCAGATGGGGTTGGGGTGCCCGCGCGGCCATGGACGCGGCGGGCACCCCGCCCGGCGCGCCTTCGGAAAGGGTCCCTCCTGTCAGGGGGCGCGTTCGGCCTGCCCTAGCGGATAGGGGAGTTGCCCGCCCAGCCGCTGCACGGCCCCGATGACCTCCTCCACGCAGCGGGCGAGGGCCTCGTCCAGTTCCCGCCCGGCGAAGCGGAGGACCTGCCACCCCCGCGCCCTCAGGATGCCATCCCAAGCCCGGTCCAGAGGGGCGATGCCATCCTCCTCTGCCCCTATCTGGATGGCTACCGTCCCCTGCGTGCAGGGGATGGCGAAGTCTACCTGGTAGATGGCCCGTCCCTCGCGCACTTCCAAGCCCCGTTCGGCCTCAAGGCAAGAGCGTTTGAGTTCCCGCCAGAGGAGGTCCTGCCGGCGGTCGCCGCCCCACAGGTCGTTGATCTCGCGGGCGCCGAAGAGGCGGTCCAGGTCGGTCATGATGAAGGTGATGCGGCGCAGGCGGCGGCTGGGGATGGGGTGGGGCAGTTCCTGGAGGGGGCCGATCTCTACCTTGTAGTAGAGGTCCTGGGCGCGGGGGTGATCTGCCTCGTCGGGGAGGAGTTCGGCGCGGGTGGCGAGGTGGTACCGCCGCACGGGGGCGTAGTAGCGCACGGTCCAGCGTTCCTCGGCGAAGGCCCCGGTCAGGTAGAAGGCCAGGTATTCCGCGGCCAGGCGGCGCGGGGCGTGCCGGACGGGGATGCGGTACCACCCTTCCTCGCGGGCAATCCGGAGGTCTTTGGGGCGGGTGAGCACCACCACCAGCACGGGAGAGGGGCCGGGCGCCGGAGCCTCCTCGTCTTCGTCGGGATCAGCGAACAGGGCCATCCTTCGCCTGCCGGTCGCCGAGGGCTGCGGGTCCACCTCCAGACGGGGCCATTATAGCGGAACGGCGCTGGATCGGCAAGCGCGGACCGGGGCTCCTCAGAGGGGCGCGGGCAAGGGGTTGACCGCTATGCGTTCCCTGCCTGGCATGAGATGGCTGCAAGGACCTCCCTTCTGCAGGCCAGCCTACGCCTGCACCGCCTCCTTCTCGGCCCGGTGCTTTGCGGATTCCTTCGCCTTGCGCACGATGCGGTTCCACACGCCCGAGAGGCCCATGGCCTGCTTCATCAGGCGCAGCGTCTCCTCTCCCTCTTTCTGCGCCCGCAGGGTCCCTTCGTAGATGATCTCTTCCACGAGCCCTTTCTGCTCGGCGTAGTAGGCGCGGCGCTCCCGGAGGGGGTCCAGGAAGTTGTTGAGGGCGATGGCCAGTTTCTCCTTGACCTCCACATCCCCGACGCGGCCCTGGCGGTAGCGGTCTTTGAGGTCCTCCACCTCCTCCCGGTTGGGGTTGAAGATGTCGTGGTAGATGAAGACCGGGTTCCCCTCCACCCGCCCGGGGATGTCGGCGCGGATGCGGTTGGGGTCGGTGTACATGCTGAAGACCTTCTTCCGCACCGTTGCCGCATCGTCGGAGAGGAAGATGGCGTTGCCCAGGCTCTTGCTCATCTTGGCCTGGCCATCCGTCCCCACCAGGACGGGGACCTCACCGATCATCGCCTCGGGGATGGGGAAGACCTCGCCGTACATGTGGTTGAAGCGGCGGGCGATCTCCCGCGTCAGTTCCACGTGGGCCTCGTTGTCCTTGCCCACGGGGACGAGGTGGGCGCGGGGCGTGAGGATGTCGGCGGCCTGCAGGACGGGGTAGCCCACCAGGCCGAAGGGGATGGCGTCCTCGTCAATGTTGGCGGCGCGGGCCATCTCCTTGATGCTGGGCAGGCGCGTGAGGCGCGGCAGGGTCACCAGCATCTCAAAGATGAGGTTCATCTCGTAGACCGCGTGCACGGCCGACTGCAGGTAGATGGTGCTCTTGCGGGGGTCAATGCCCACGGCCAGGTAGTCCAGCACCATGTCCCGCACGTTCTGGCTGATCTGGGCGATGTCCTCTTTGTTGGGGCGGGTGGTGAGCATGTGCAGGTCGGCGATGATGAAGAAGCACTCGTACTCATCCTGCAGCCGGACGCGGTTTTTGAGGCTGCCCACGTAGTGCCCCAGGTGCAGTTTGCCGGTCGGTCGGTCGCCGGTGAGGATTCTCTTGCGTTCCATCGTCCTCTGCCTCCTCCACAAGGCGGATCTAGACGAAGACCTCTCTCATCCCCGTCTCCGCACAAAGGCTGGAGCGGTCAGGGACGAGAGAGGTCTCCCGCGGTGCCACCCTGGTTGGGCTGGCGCGGTCGCCAGCCCCGCTCGTTGCGGGCAAGGCCCGGCCTTGCCCTGTCCGGTAACGGGGACTCCCGGCGCAGGCTACTGGGCGGCGGGGCCGTTCGCCTGCGCGGCTCGCCGGGCCATTCCCCGCCGTTCCTCATGCCGCCCTTCCACCTCCCGGCGGCTCTCTGGATGAGGGGGGCGACGGGTACTTGTCCGGGTCGTCGCCATTGGTCAACGTCTTCCAAAGACATGGTACCACAGAAGCGGTAGGCTGTCAAATAGGCCGGCGTGGGAACCGCGCCCTGCCCGTTGCCCGGTTGCGCCCCTCCAGCGGGCATGGTATAATACCACCCGTCAACGGCGACAAAGCGTGCGACCAGCGCCGGGGAGGACCAGTTGGGTTTCCGGCTTTCCACCATAGCACCAAGGCCCCGCCACACGTTTCCTTCGGCACCCCGGGGGGATTGCCCAGTCCGTTCCCTCCCCTTCTGCCGTTGCCCGTCCCCAGACTCCATTGCGACGACACGTTCCCGTCTAAAGGGCGATGCCCTTTGGACCCTCGGAGCACGTCCCTGCCCGTCCGCGGGACCTGGTCGCCGCGCCAGTGATCTTACATAAGGAGGGCTGCCTTGCACGCGATCGTCTGCATCAAACAAGTCCCCGACACCACCGAGGTCAAGATCAACCCTGAGACCGGAACGCTGATCCGAGAGGGGGTGCCCAGCATCGTCAACCCCTGGGACACCTACGCCATTGAAGAGGCCATCCGCCTCAAAGAGAAGTTCGGCGGGAAGGTGACCGTCATCTCCATGGGCCCGCCCCAGGCCAAAGAGGCCCTCAAGGAAGCCGTCTCCATGGGGTGCGATGAGGCCATCCTCCTCAGCGACAGGGCCTTCGCTGGCTCCGACACCTGGGCCACCGCCTACACCCTCTCCCGGGCCATCCGCAAGATCGGCGACTTTGACATCATCCTCTGCGGGAAGCAGGCCATTGACGGGGACACTGGCCAGGTGGGCCCGGGCATCGCCCGCCAACTCCGGCTCAACCAACTGACCAACGTCATCAAGATCCGGGAGATTGACTTTGAGCGCCGCGATGTGGTCGTGGAACGGCTCCTGGAGGAGGGACTGGAGGTGGTGCGCAGCCGCCTGCCGGCGCTCCTCACCGTGGTCAAGGGGATCAACGAACCCCGCTACCCCACCTTCGCTGGCATCCGCCGCGCCGCGCGCATGGAGATCCCGGTCTGGACTGCGGAGGACCTGCCCGGCGTTGATCGCTCGCTCCTCGGCCTGGAAGGCTCGCCCACGCGCGTGGTGAAGGTCTTCTCGCCGCCGCCCCGCTCTGGCCGCTGCGAGATCATCCAGGGGGAATCGGTGGAGGCGATGGCCGAGGCCCTGGCCGAAAAGCTTCTCGCGGCAAAGGTGATCTGAGGAGCGACCCACTCCCAATCCCGGAAGAACCCTCAAGAGGAGGACCACGTTGGCCGTTGTGCTCATAGATAAAGAGACCTGCATCGGCTGCGAAGCCTGCGTTTCTGCCTGCCCCTTCGGCGCCCTCTACATGCTCAAGGAGGGGGAGTGGGCCGGGAAGGTGGAGGTCACCGAGGCCTGCACCCTCTGCGGCGCGTGCGTGGAGGTCTGCCCCGTGGGGGCCCTGGCCATGCCCAAGGTGGAAGAGAAGGAAGTGGACCTCTCCGCCTACAAGGGCGTCTGGGTTTGGGTGGAGCAGTTCAACTCCGAGGCCTGCAGCATCTCCTGGGAGATGGTGGGCCAGGGCCGTCGCCTGGCCGACGAACTGAAGACGGAACTCACTGCGCTGGTCCTGGGCCACAACGTGGAGCGCATCGCCCACGAGGCCATCCAGTACGGCGCCGACCGGGTCATCCTGGTGGACGACCCCACCCTGGCCGCCTACCGCACGGAGCCCTACAGCGCGATCCTCGTCCGCCTCATCAAGGAGTACAAGCCGGCCATCTTCCTGCTGGGCGCGTCCGCCCGCGGCCGGGACCTGGCCGGCGCGGTGGCCACGGAGGTCTTCACGGGCCTTACGGCGGACTGCACGGGCTTGGCCATTGACCCGGAGAGCCTGAACCTCCTGCAGACGCGCCCGGCCTTCGGCGGCAACATCATGGCCACCATCATCTGCCCCAAACACCGCCCTCAGATGGCCACGGTCCGCCACCGGGTCTTTGAGATGCCCACCCCGGACCCCAACCGCAAGGGGGAGATCGTCCGCAAGCCCGCCGTCCTCACCGAGTCGGACATTGACTCCAAGGTGGTGGATTTCATCATCCAGGAGGGCCAGGTCAACCTGGCCGACGCCAAGATCATCGTCTCGGGCGGGCGCGGGGTCAAGGGGCCTGAGGGGTTTGAGCCCATCCGCGAACTGGCGGCCGTCCTGGGCGGCGCGGTGGGGGCCTCCCGCGCTGCGGTAGACGCTGGGTGGATCCCCTACGCCCACCAGGTCGGGCAGACCGGCCGCACCGTGCGCCCGGACCTGTACATCGCCTGCGGCATCTCCGGTGCCATCCAGCACCTGGCCGGCATGCAGACCTCCCGCGTCATCGTGGCCATCAACAAGGACCCGGAGGCCCCCATCTTCAACGTGGCCGACTACGGCATCGTGGGCGACCTGTTCCAGGTGCTGCCGGCCCTGACGGAGGCCTTCAGGAAGCGGCTGCACAAGTGAGGCCCTCCTGAGGCAGGTTCTTTCTGTCGCCTCCTCCGGGCTGATCCCTCCTGTTCCCTCCGGCTCCCTTCCCTCCCCGCACCTGGAGAGGGAAGGGAGCCAGGAGGTGGGCGGAGTCAGAGGAGCCACTCTTCTTCCTCAGAGGGCTTGGCCTCCAGGGCTGGACCTTCCCCCTCAGCCTGGCCTTTCTGGCGTGTCCACCAGGCGGCGAGCAACCCACGGTGGCGCACCCCGAGGTCCTTGCACCCCGTCCGGCGCAGGCGCGCCAGGTCCAGTGCGAAGCGGGTGCACTCCTCCAGCGGGACGTAGGAATCCACGATGCGCCGCCCGGTCACGAGCCCATCCCAGCCCCGTTTGGCCATCTCCCGAGCCACCGAGGGCGGGCAGACCTCCCAGATGGGCCGCCATTCCCGGTAAACGCCGCAACTGCCGGTGGTGAAGTCCTCTCCGCCGCCCCAGCCGCCGAGGCCCAGGTCCCCGCTCCCCAAGGGGCGCGCCGGGCGAAAGTGGGCGCAGTGCCGGCAGGCGTCCAGGCGGAACCCGCACACTGCGCACTCGGCCGGCCGCCGCACCCGCACTTCCCCGCCTGGCCCCGCCTCCAGGACGTGCGGCATCTCCCGCCCGCACAGGGGGCAGTGCACCCCATCGGGCGCGGAGAGGCGCAGCCTGGCCAGTTCCCTCTGGAGCACCCGTTCCCACTCCCCCTCCGAGAGGAGGAGCAGCCGCTCCCCCCACCAGTACCGGCGCGGGTAGGCCAGGGCCCGCAGCGCCCACCGTGCCGCCTCCTGGGGGCCGGCGCGGCGGCGGGCGTGGAGGTAGACGGGCAAAGCCGTCGCCGCCAGCCAGCCGAGCGCCAGGAGCCCGAGGATCCACCCTGCCACGCCTCACCTCCAGCAACGCCGTCCCACCGCACTATTACTTCGCCACGGTGGTTCTTGACGATACGCAATCTGAGTAGGGGCGCACGGCCGTGCGCCCCTATGAGATTGCAACCGTGACCTGCAGGCCGAAAACGGAATTTTCATTGTGGCGCAGCACTATGCCATGCCCAGTTGCGAAGATAGAGATGCATATGACAGAGCAAACCGCGCCTTGTGAACCCAGGGCGCCCCTTTGGGGTGTATCCTTGTGGAGGAAGTTTGCCAGGTCTGGCATCCCAGTCGCGTCGGGCCAGAGCCTCGGTGCAGACTTCCTCTTTCGCTTGGCCTTCGGGCGGCCTCAGGGAGCGGGGGGCATGGGCAGGGGGATGCCCTGCTCCCGCATGAGGCGCTGGAAGTCCTCGTAGGAGCGCAGGCCCTCCACCAGGGCCAGGAACTCCCGCAGCGACCCCACGCGCGCCCGCAACTGCGCCAGGCCCTGCCCCACGGGGTCCACGGCGCTGGCCGCGGGCCCCGTGGCGTAGGTCCCGTGGAAGGCGAAGTAAGCCTGGTTCAACTTCCGCAGGGCGTAGCCGTGCCGCACGAACTCCTGGCGGCGCGCTTCCATGTAGGCTTCCGCCTCCTCCACCTTGCCCTCGGCGAGGAGCCGGTCCACCTCCATGCGGGTGATGCGCATCTCCCGGGCGAAGTCAAAGGCCGGCGGCTCCGAGGCCTCTTCCTTTTCCTCAAGCGGTGGGGGCGGAGGGACCAGGTCCGGGTAGTAGCGCGCGAGCGTGGCTCGCCCGACCTCCTCCCCCACGATGTCCGCCACCGTCTCGTTGATGCTGCGCATCTCGGGAGAGTCAAAGTACCGCCATCCCAGCGGCCGGAAGACCAAGTAGTTGTGGGTCCACTCGTGGGCCACCGTCTCCAGGATCCACTGGAGGTCCGGCGTCTCCAGCACCATGCTGGGGTATGCGCCGTAGCCCCCTGTGGCCTCAATCAGGGAGGAGACGTCCAAGGAACGGTCTATGCGCTCCTCCAGCGCCACCTGCACGTCCAGGGGGATGTCCGGGCGCAGGTCCCGCGCTGCCTTGACGCGGATGACCGGCCGCGGGGAGATGGTCAGGTGCAAGGGGGATGTGGTGAGGGAGAAGGATACCGGGGGCCAGACCCGTCCGAGGGTGGTGAGGCCGAGGTCCCAGAGGACTGATTCCACCTGGTGGGCCAGGATGGCCTCCACCAGAGGGCGTTCCTGCGCCTGCAGCGCCTCCAAGCGGGCCAGGTCCTTCTTCAGCCCCCGCGCCTGGTCCTCTGGCGGGCCTCCCTGGCCGTGCTCGGCGTAGAGGCGTTCCAGGGCCCCCCGCACGCGGTCCACCTCCCGCACCCGTTCCCAGTAGGCCAGGACCCGCGCCGTGGCCTCCGAGGGGGAAAGGCCGCGGTCGGGCGGGAAGAGGAGGTCCCACGCCTTGGGAGGGGCCGCCTGCAGTTCCCAGCGCACCACGTCAAAGCCGTACTGGCCGGTGAGGGCGTCCACGCGGAGGTCAAAAAGGCGCGGCACGGGCACCGCCGCCCCGCCCAGGAGGAAGAGGCAGGCCAGCCAGAGGAGGGCCCGGGCCGCCCACCGTGGGGCGGCCTTCCTGCGAGCGTCTTGCCCTCTGGAGTCCACCATCTCCGCGCCTCGCCCGGCCTGGCCAAAGAAAAGGCCCTGAGAGGTTCCTCCCAGGGCCGGTTCCTGGTAGCGCATAGGGGAGTCGAACCCCTGTCTCTGCCTTGAGAGGGCAGTATCCTAGGCCACTAGACGAATGCGCCCCATAAGCGGGGATATTCTATAAGGAACTGGAAGGGCTGTCAAATGTGCCCGCCCTTTTCGGCACAGGCGCCCCCGGCGGGACTCGAACCCACAACCTGCTGCTTAGAAGGCAGTTGCTCTGTCCGTTGAGCTACGGGGGCCCCCTTGGATGCGCATTGTAGCATAAACGCCCCGGTGAAGCAAAAGACGCGCGGCCTCCCCGCGGTTCCGCGGACGGCGGGGCCAGGACGCCATCCGGAGGGGTTGAACTTTGAGAAGACTTGCCCCCAGGCGTTTGGAGAAACGCCTGGGGGTATGTTATACTCATGCTGCGCCGAAGCAGGCAAGATCAACTGGCTCTCGGAGGGGAGTGAAGATGCCGAACGCCCTGGATGTGCTCCTGGAACGGGGATTTGTGGACCAGGTCTCCGACATGGAGGGCCTCCGCCGTGCCCTGGAGGAACCCGTCGCGTGCTACGTGGGGTTTGACCCCTCCGCCGATAGCCTCCAGGTGGGGAACTTGGTGCCCATCATGGCCTTGGTGCACATGCAGGAACTGGGGCACCGCCCCATCGTGGTCGTGGGCGGCGGCACGGGGATGATCGGCGACCCCAGCGGCAAGACGGAGATGCGCAAGCTCCTCACCAAGGAGCAACTCCGGGCCAACCTGGAGCGGATGCGCACCCAGTTCGCCCGCTTCCTGGATTTTGACGGTGGGCGGGCCGAGATCGTGGACAACGCCGAATGGCTCCTGCCCCTGAACTACATTGAGTTCCTCCGGGAGATCGGCCGCCATTTCAGCGTCAACCGCATGCTGGCGGCGGAGACCTACCGCCTCCGTTATGAATCGCCGGAAGGGCTGAACTTCCTGGAGTTCAACTACCAGTTGCTCCAGGCCTACGACTTCCTGCACCTGCACCAGACCCGAGGGTGCGTCCTCCAGATGGGGGGCTCGGACCAGTGGGGCAACATCCTGGCGGGGGTGGACCTCATCCGGCGGGTGACGGGCCACACCGCCTACGCCCTGGTCTTCCCCCTGATCACCACGGCCTCCGGCCAGAAGATGGGCAAGACGGAGGCGGGGACCGTCTGGCTTTCGCCCGAACGCACCTCTCCCTACGAGTTCTACCAGTTCTGGATCAACACGGAAGACCCAGATGTGGAACGCTTTCTGAAACTCTTCACCTTCCTGCCCCTGGAGCGCATCCGGGAACTCGGGCGGCTGAAGGGGGAGCGGATCCGCGAGGCCAAGGAAGTGCTGGCCTTTGAGGCGACGCGCATCGTCCACGGCGAAGAGGCGGCGCGGGAAGCGCAGGAGGCCTCCCGGGCTGCCTTCGGCCGCGTGTGGGATGCCGAGGCGCTGGAGGCCATGCCCACCACAGAGGTCTCGGGAGAGGAACTGGAGGCGGGCATCCCCGTGGTGGACCTCCTGGTGCGGGTGGGTTTGGCTTCCAGCAAGAGCGCGGCGCGACGGCTGATCCAGCAGGGAGGGGCGTACCTCAACGAGGCGCGGGTAGACTCGGTGGACCAGGTCGTGGGTCCGAGGGACCTGCAGGAGGGGTACGCCTTGCTGAGGGTGGGGAAGAAGCGGTTCCACCGGGTCAAGGTCGCTCCTGGTTCATAAGGCCATCCCCCTGCGGGGACGGCCTGCCGAAACCCTCGGTAAGGGCGATCCACGAATTGCCCCTACATGAGCCTCGATGATGAAAGGCCTGTCGTGCCGAGTGCTGGACCGCAATGAAAACCCTGTTTTTGGCCATACAGGTCACGGTTGCAGCCTCGTAGGGGCGCACAGCCGTGCGCCTCTACTCAGATTGCACCTCGTCAAGAACCACCGTGGCGTAGTACGAGTCCGTTCGTTTATTCGTTGGCCCATTCGTTGACGGCTCCTCCGTGGGGGCGGGGTATGCCTCGCCTTGGGCCTTCGGAGAGCCCCCTGGCCCTTTGCGCCTTTCAGTTCCTCCCGGTCATTTGCAAGGAGCGCCCTCTGGCAAGCCGCCGGGCCTCTCAGAGGTGCGCGGGCAAGGCGTTTCCCGCGGCTTGACGAAACCGGGGTTTTGTGGGACAATGCACAAGGCCCTGGTCGGACGGCCCCCGGCACGCCAGCAGAAGGAAGACGAAACCGCCCATGAACGTGCGCTTCTGGGGAGTGAGGGGCTCGCTGCCAACCCCTGTGGACAACAAGGCCCTGGAGGAGAAACTGGTCCAGGTGGTGCTGCGGGCAAGGGAGGCGCGCCTGGACGATGTGGATCAGGTCCGGCGGTTCGTGGCCGGACTGCCCTTGGCCCTCCGGGGCACGTACGGCGGCCACACGTCCTGCGTGCAGGTCACCTCTGGACAGGACGAGGTCATCCTGGACGCCGGCTCGGGGCTCTATCGGCTGGGCCAGTGGTGGGAAGGGCAGGAGCCCGCCCAGCGCCCCCAGGTGCACCACATCTTCCTCAGCCACCTGCACTGGGACCACACCCTGGGCCTGCCCCTCTTCGCCCCTCTGGGGTATGCAGGCCATCGGGTGGTGGTCTACGGGGCGCATCCAGGGTTTGAAGGCCACCTCCAGGCCCAACACGCGCCCCCCAGTTTCCCCGTCCCCCTGACGGCCCTCAAGGGGGAGTGCGCCTTCCGCACCATCGCCCCAGGGCGTCCGGTGCGGGTGGGGACGCTGCGGGTGGATTGCATGGAACTTCCCCATCCCGGGCGGTCCTTTGCCTACCGGGTGTCCGATGGCCACGCCTCCCTCGTCTACGCCACCGACGCCGAATACGGCGACCTCTCGCCAGAGGCAGTGGGGCGGTACGTGGATTTCTTCCAAGGGGCGGACGTCCTCGTGGTGGACGCCCAGTACGACCTCCACGAAAGCCTCGGCGCCAAGCGGGATTGGGGGCACAGTTCCGCCCTGACGGGCGCGCGGCTGGCTCTGGCGGCCAACGTCCGCTGGCTGGTCCTCTTCCACCACGACCCCTCTTCCACAGATGAGGCCATCGCCCGGATGGAGGCCCAGGTCCAGGCCTATTTGGATGCCCAGGGCGCATCCTCCCGCTGCCGGGCGGTGGCCGCGTATGAGGGTCTGGAGATTGCCCTGTAGTCGCCTGGGGCCCCGTTGGTGGCAGCACGGCCTGCGCCTGGTGGCGCTCCTGGTCCTCCTGGCGGTGGCCGCAGTCCCGCCCCAACCCCTGGTGGCCGTGGGCCCTCCACGCCGAGTGGAAACCCGGGTGCCCAAACTGGGGGTCCACACGCGCCTCACGGACGAGGTGGAGCCTTGGAAGGTCAAGCGCACCTTGGAGATGGTGCGGGAGATGGGCGCCCCGTGGATCGTGGAGTACTTCCCCTGGGCCTATTCGGAGCCCCAGCCTGGCCGCTACGACTGGGGCCATGCCGACCTGGTGGTGGACCACGCGCGGGCGCAGGGCCTGACGGTCGTCGCCCGGCTGGGGTTCGTGCCGGAGTGGGCGCGGCCCAAGGGCACCACCTTCCTCTACCTGGAAGAGGAGCGCTTCCCCGATTTCGCCCGGTTCGTGGGCCAGTTCGTGGCCCATTTCGCCGGCCGGGTGCGCTACATCATCATCTGGAACGAGCCCAACCTGAGCCTGGAATGGGGCTACCGGCCGGTGGACCCCGCCGCCTACGTGCGGATGTTGGCCCTCTGCTACCAGGCGGCCAAGGCTGCGGACCCAGAGGTGGTGGTGCTGGCCGGGGCGCTCGCCCCGACCCTCGCCCCGCCGGGGAGCGAGTGGGGCATGAGCGACCTGGCGTACCTGGACGAGATGTACCGGGCCGGCGCTGCCCCCTATTTTGACATGCTGGCCGTCCACGCGTACGGGTGGACGTTCCCGCCGGAGTCGCCGCCCGCACCGGACACCGTCAACTTCCGGCGCACGGAACTCCTGCGGGAGATCATGGTGGCCCACGGCGACGGGGCGAAGGAGGTCCTCATCACCGAGAGCGGCTGGAACGACCACCCCCGCTGGACCAAGGCTGTGCGGCCCGCACAGCGCATCGCCTACACCCTCCGCGCCCTGGACTGGGCCTCTCGGGAGTGGCCGTGGTGTCGGGCGGTGGTCCTCTGGGCCTTTCGGTACCCACGGGCGACCCAGACCTACCAGGACTACTTCACCCTCGTCTCGGTGGACTTCCGCCCCAAGCCTATCTACACCGAACTGCAGCGGTACGCGCGGGAGGGGACGCACCCGCTGCTGGCGAGCACGGAGCCGTAGCATGGGGAGCGGAAAGCGGTGGGGCCCAGCGCCGGCCTGGCGCTCCTGGCGGGGCTGGCGGCTCTTCATCCCTCTGGCCATCCTCCTCGCGGTGGCGCTGGCGGGGTGGCTGGTCCTGCGCCCGGCCGACCGGTCGCTGGAGCGCATCTTCGCCCAGGGGGTGATGCGGGTGGGCATGGACCCCAGTTTTCCCCCCTTTGAGAACGTCCACGGCGAGACTGGGGCCATAGAGGGGTTGGACGTGGACCTGGCCTGGGCCCTGGGGAAGGAACTCGGGGATGTGCGGCCGGAGTTCGTCTCCATCGGCTTTGACGGCCTCTACGATGCCCTCTGGGCGCGGCGGGTGGACCTCCTCATCTCGGCCCTGCCGGTGGACCCGCTCCTGACGGAAGACGTGGCCTACTCCCGCCCCTACTTCAACGCTGGGCTGCGGGTCTTGGTCCGGGCGGACCTCCCCGAAGTGCGCGCTGTGGAGGACCTGGCCGGCCGCCGGCTGGGGGTGGAGTGGGGGTCCGAGGGCGACCTCAAGGGCCGGGAACTGCGCCAGCGGCTGGCCGGGCTGGAACTGGTCCCGTACGTCTCAGCCGAGGAGGCCTTCTCGGCCCTGGAGAAGGGGGAGGTGGACGCACTCCTCCTGGAGGGGGTGGCGGCCCTCCAGTACGCCAGCCGATCCCCCACCGTGGTCCTCCTGGACGTGCTCCTCACCGACCAGCCCTACGCGGTGGCGGTGCACCCCAAGGACAGGGCGCTCCTGCGCGCCGTGAACCAGGCCTTGGAGCGCCTGGAGGAAAAGGGCACCTTGCGGGCGCTCCAGGAGAAGTGGTTCGGAAGCCCGGCCGGGCCCGCTAGCGCGCCCTGATCTCCACGCGCGTCGTCCGCCCTGCTTCCACTCGCACCACAGGGAAGAACCACTGGCCGCCCACCTGGGCCTTGAGCACGTACTCCCCCTCTGGCACGTCGGCGAAGAGGAAGTTCTCTGGCCAGGCATCGTCGGGGTTGACCTTGCCCGCGGGGTAGGTCCAGGTCTCCCAGAGGCGCTTGTCCGGGTCCGAAGCGGGGTGCAGGGTGACGAGGGTTTCCGGCACCAGGCGGCCTTCGGCATCCACCAGGCGGCCGGCGATGGTCCCCATGCCTGGGAGGGGGCGCAGCCAGAGTTCCGGGTTCCGCGTTGCCCAGTAGGAGTTCTGGCCCACGCGCACCTCCAGGTGCAGGTGGGGGCCCAGGGCGATGCCCGACATCCCCACCTTGCCCACCACGTCTCCCCGGGCCACCCAATCCCCCACCTGGACCTCCACCTCCGAGAGGTGCCCGTAGAGGCAGTAGATGGGCTGGCCCTGCCACCGGCGGTCCAGTTCCAGGATGACGACCTGGCCGTAGAAGTCCGTCGTCGGGCCGTAGGCGACCTGGTGGTCGTCGCCGGCGGCCACCACGCGCCCGTCGGCCACGGCCAGGACCGGCGTCCCCATCTCGTTCACCAGGTCCACCCCGTGGTGGAGGAGGTACTGTCCCTGCGCGGTGGTGCCGTAGGGGTAGTACCGGCTGGCTTCGGGGTTGCCGGGCGGGGCGATGGGCCGGGAGAGCCAGAAATGCTCCTCCAAAGCAGGTTGGGGGGAGGGGGATGCCTCTCCGACAGGGGCCGGGGTGGGCGTGGGGGAAGGCGTGGCTGTGGGGGTGGCGGTGGGCGTTGGGGTGAGGGTGGGCGTGGCCGTGCGTGTCGGCGTGGGGGTGGAGGTGGGCGTGGCCGTGGGGGTCGGCGTGGGCGTGCCCAGGAGGGGGCCGGAGGGGAGTTGCTGGCGCCCGAAGGCCGTGAGGAGGAGGACCAGCGCCGGGATCAGCCCGTAGCCGAGCCAGAGGGACAGCCGGTTGGCGGTCCCGCGCCCTTCCGCTAAGGCAGCCACTGGATTTGCTCCTCCGTCCAGCCGCGGCTGGAGAACTCCGGCTCGCCGCGCACGAGGCCCCCGGGGAGGCCCTTCAGCGGGAAGAGTTTCCGCAGGGCGCTGCCATCGCGCCGCATCGCCCAGATGGCCCACTCCCCGTCGCGGTCCGAGACGAAGGCGATCCACCCCCCGTCGGGGGACCAGGCCGGCAGCCCATCCTGGGCGGGGTGGTCGGTAAGGCGGCGCAGGCCGGTCCCGTCGGTGCCGATGAGGTAGATCTCCCAATTCCCGTCCCGCTGGGACATGAAGGCGATGGCCGTGCCATCCGGCGAGGCGGCTGGCGCGGTGGCGCTGGCATCGCCAACCAACTGCTGGGGGCCGCTGCCATCCGAATTCATGAGGTAGAGGCCAGAGGCCCCGTGGATGGCCTTGTAGACGATGCGGCCATCGGGAAGCCAGGCGGGATCTAGGCCGTAGACGGCCTGGTAGTCCCGCGTCAGCACTCGCTCCTCCCCACCGTAAGGCGAGACGAGGTACATGCGGTCCAGGCGGTCGTTCTCCCGGCGCGAGGAGAAGAGGATCATCTTCCCGTCGGGGGTCCATGCAGGCAGGCCGTCCTCCAGACGGTTGGTCACGCGGCGCTGCTCTGCCCCGGCCAGGTCCATCACCCGCAGGCCGCGGTCGTCGGCCTTCCAGGAGCGGTAGGCCAGGAAGCGCCCATCCGGGGAGACCGCCGGCTGGCTGGCGGCTCCCACAAGCCACTGCCTCTCCCCTCCGGCCACAGGCTGGAGGTAGAGGTTGTACCACGCGCTGTCCTCCGTGTAGACGGGGTACACGATGCGGCCGGCCAGAGCGGGCTGGGGAAGGGGTGGGGGGGTGGGAGGCACGCGGGTGGGCGTCGGCGGGGCC
>DAOTYM010000290.1:0-2937 GCA_034434775.1 Anaerolineae bacterium
GGTGGCCTTCAGCGACCCGTACCGGGACAACGCCGAGGCGGGCGGCCCCGGCGAGGTCTGGCCGCTGCACGGCGGGGCGTGGCATGTGGACCCGGTCACCTACACGCTGCACAACGACGCGGCTTTCGTCTCCCACGATGTCTACCGGGTGATGGAGGTGCCCGGGCCCGGTGGCGTCTGGGGGCCGAGGGATTACGTGACCGACACGGCGAGCATAGAGCGCATCCGCAACTTCTTCGGGGTGAACCCGGTGGAGGAACTGCTGCGCTACATGAGGGGGGCCGTGGATGGCTCCGTTGTGACGCAGGTGGAGTACGGCTTGGCCGTGGAGCCGCTGGAGACCCCAGGGCCCCAGCCCACAGGGACGCCGACGCCCACTCCCACGCCTACGGCGACAGCCACACCTCCGGCTCAGCGGACGCGGCTCTTCCTGCCGCTCATCTTGAGGTCCGGTCCCTAGACTGAGGTAAAAGGGCTGCTTTCTCGTTCTACTCGTGCAGGGGGCAACGTTCCTCTTGCCCCCTGCACGCACCTTCAGGGTAGGGTGGGAGGGAAGGGAATGGGCACTTGGCGTAGAGTTCTCATCCTCGCGCTCCTGGCCTTGCTGGGAGCGATCCCCCTCGGTGCGGTGACGGCGTCGGATGCCCCTTGGGCTGGGAGTTCCCAGCCTGGCCCTGTGCCCTCAGGTGCTCCCAGTGAGGTGGTGGTCACGGAGGCCGCGCAGGGCTCCACTGTGGTGCTCGGGCAGGGTCAGAGCCTGGCCGTGGTCCTGGAGAGCAGCCCGTCCACGGGGTACCGGTGGGACGTGGCGGAGGTGGAGCCGCCGGTGTTGCGGCCGATGGGCGCGCCGCTCTTCCGGCAGAAGAGCCCTCTCCTGGGTGCGCCAGAGGAACAGACGTTGCGGTTCGCGCCCGTCCGGTCCGGCGAGGGGCGGCTGCGGCTCGTCTACCGCCGGCCGTGGGAGGAGGCCCCGCCAATCCGGGAGTTCTCCCTGCAGGTGGTGGTGCGCGACGGCGAAGGGGCACCCCCAAGCAGCCCGGGCGGTGGGACGCCTCAGCCCCCGAAGCCGATGCACCTGACCCTTCCCGAAGGACCGCGTCGCGCCCCGGAGCCCTCCGAGAGCGCCGGGCAAGGGGCGGTGGATGGCTGGGTCACCATCCTGGAGGACGGGTTTGAGGGGGCCTTCCCCGGGCCTTGGGAGGCCGTTGATGCCGACGGCCCTGCGGGTGGCGAGTACTTCTGGGGGAAGCGCGGTTGCCGGCCTTTTGGGGGCTCCTACAGCGCGTGGGCGCCAGGGGGTGGTGAGGATGGGGAGATGCTCCCCTGTGGTGCAAGCTACCCGAACGACCTGGAGGCATGGATGGTCTACGGGCCCTTCAGCCTGGCGGATGCCACGGCAGCGGAGATGCGCTTCCGGCTCTGGGTCAGTTCTGAATGGGGGTATGACCTGCTGTTCTGGGGGGCCTCGGTGGACGGTTCGGAATTCTACGGCGAGGCCTTCAGCGGGGAGTCCTTCGGGTGGTGAGAGGTGTCCTTTGACCTGGCGGATGTCTACACCCTGGGCAGCCTCCTGGGGGAGCCACAGGTCTGGGTGGCCTTCGTCTGGGTCAGCGATGGAGACACGACGTACCCCGAAGGGGCCTATGTGGACGACGTGCTCCTGCGCAAGGCTGTCGGCCAGGCCCCGACGGTGACGCCGACGCCCACGGCGACGCCGGGCACGCCCGGCGCCCTGCCCCTTGCCTTTGACTGGCGGGCGCAGGGGGGCCTGCCCCCCGTGCGGGACCAGAGGACGTGCGGTTCCTGCTGGGCTTTCAGCACGGTGGGGACCCTGGAGGGGAACGTCAAAATCAAGGACGGGGTGCTTCAGGACTTTTCGGAGCAGTACCTGGTGTCGTGCAACCAGGAGGGCTGGGGCTGCAATGGCGGCTCCTGGGCTCACGACTACCACCTGAACAAGGTGCCCCCGGGCGAGCCGGAGGCGGGCGCTGTGCCCGAAGGGAACTTCCCCTACGCGGCCCAGGACCTCCCGTGCAATCCGCCGCACCAGCACGTCTCCCGCATCAGTGCCTGGCGCTTCGTGGGGAGTTCCGTCGGTGTGCCGGAGACGGCGGCCATCAAGCGGGCCATCCTGGAGCGGGGCCCTGTGGCTGCCGGGATCTGCGCCGGAACCGCCATGCAGAACTACCGCGGGGGCATCTTCACCACGAACGAGCGGTGTACTCCCTATGGGATCAACCACGCCATCCTGCTGGTAGGGTGGGACGATACGCAGGGCCCGGGAGGGGTCTGGATCTTGCGCAACTCATGGGGCACGGGGTGGGGAGAAGGGGGCTACATGCGCATCGCCTACGGGACCTCCAACGTAGGGTACGCGGCCAACTACGTGGTGTATGGGAGCACCGTCACCACGCCGACGCCCACTGTCCCGACCCCCACGCCGACCTCCCCGGGAACCCGCACAGCCACCGCCACACCTACCGAGTCGCCTACGCCGCATTACACGATCACCTATACGCCCACCCGGTCGCCCTCGCCGACGCGGACGGCTGGCACGGCCACGGTGACGCTGACACCCACGTGGACCCCCACAGCCACGGAGACGGCCACACCGAGGACGCCCTCGCTCCGCCTGTTCCTCCCCCTGATCCTCAGGGGCGGGTTCTGGGGGTGGGGCGGTTCGTGAATCGCCTGGGGAAGCCGTCAACGAAGGGCCAACGAATAGAATAAACGAAACGAATGGACCCGGTGCGGGCGCAAGCCATTCGTTTATCCGTTCCTCCATTCGTTGCCGGCGCTGGTAGGCTACCATTTCAAATCGGGGCTTAGTACTACGCCACGGTGGTTCTTGGCGATATGTAATCCTGGGTAGGGGCGCACGGCCGTGCGCCCCTACTATGAGACTGCAACTGTGACCTGCACGGCCGAAAACGGAAT
>DAOTYM010000291.1:0-10650 GCA_034434775.1 Anaerolineae bacterium
CGTGGCCGTCGCGGTGGAGGTGGCAGTGGGCGTGGCTGTCGGTGTGGGGGAGGGGGTGGCAGTGGGCGTGACGGTGGGCGTGGCGGAGGGCGTCGGGGTAGGCGTCACGGTCGGCGTGGGTGCCGGGGTGGGGAAGTGGTAGCGGACCTCCAGGCGCGGGCCCGATGTCCCGCCTGTCTCCGAGGCCCTCAGGAGGTACTGGACCGTCCCCCCGTCAAAAGACTTGAGGACCACCCCGTGGTTCGCCTCCGGGTGGAGCACCCAGTCGCGCACGAACCGGGTCACGTCCCAGGAGTAGAGCGCCTCCGGCGCAGAGAGGACCTGCGCGGCGGAGGGTGTCCCCTCCCGGTCCGTGCCGACCCCGTTGCAGCCTGGGGCGCTCCAAGGCTGGCCTGCTGCGGCCTCCACCCACGTCACCTCCTTGGGCTCCCAGGCGCGCAGGATGCGGTAGGCCCCCACCTGGAGCGTGCCGCTCCCCGTCCACGTCTGGGCCTTCAGAAAGGCCGTCTCAACCGTTGCCTCGGGGGGCAGCCAGGAGACGTCAAACCACAGGAGAGCGGCCTTCTCGTCCTGGGCCTTCAGGGCCAGGTGGTTGTCGTCCTCGTGGTTGGCCGGGGGAGAATCGTAGCGGGCGATGTAGGTATCCTCCACGCCGATGTAGGCGTTGTGCCGGTACTGGAAGGTGACGGTGGACTCTACAGGGACGAGGTGCCCGAACTCGTGGGCGCGGCCCTCCATCTCGGTCCCTTCCCAGACCAGGTGCCAGGCTTCTCCTTGGGCTCCCAGGTCCCACAAACCGAAGGTCAGGCCCAGAGGGCGGTCGGCCGAAAGGGGCCCGCCCACCTGGTCCGCCGGGATGGCCATCTCCACCACGAACTCTTTGTCGCGCCGGGCGACGGCGACAGTGGCTGGGTCGCCCGCAGTGCTCCCGTCGCAGGCCACCACGTAGCGGCGGTCGTCCGGGCCTCCGGGCATCCGGTCGTGGGCTCCGTCCAGCGCCACTTCCACGCGGTCCTTCTTCTCCGGGGCCTGCCCCTGGCAGTGGAGGGTCTCATCCGCCACGGCGATGAGGAGGTAAAGGGCCTCGGGCCGCCACATGGCGCGCAGGGTGGCCCGGGCCGCCGCCCGTTCCCGCCCCTCGGCCGGCATGACCCAGTCCGCGGTGGTGCGGTCCAGCACCCCTTCGCCGCGGGAGAGCCAGTCCACGTCGTAGCCGTCCACCGTGGGCACCCGCTCCGCGTAGCGGGCCCACAGGGTCGTCGGCGCGGCGGAGTTGCGGCTGACCATCACGTCCCTCGCCCACGCCCGAGCCCCGTCCTGGTTGAAGCGCTGGGCCCAGACGTCGGTGGAACCCTGCAGGATGCGGTTGTCCTTCCAGACGATGAGGGCATCGCCGTTGGGTGCGGCGGCCACGGCTGGCTCCGCCTGCCAGGCGTCAGAAGCGAGGGCGCTCACCTCCACGTCCTCGGGCCACACTTCTCCCCCATCCGGCGCGAGCCTCTGGGCGTAGAGGTCCCACGCGTTCGTTGGCTGTGCGTCCACCCAGACCACGGTGGCGATCCCTGCTGTGTCCACCGCCAGGGCGGGGAAGGCGCGCCAGTCCAGGGACATGGGGCTCACCTGCTGGTCGCTCCCCCACTGGCGCTCGCCATCGGGGCTGAACTTCTGGGCCATGAGGGAGCCGGGCTCGGCGTGCGTCCCCGGGGTCTCAAACCAGACGACGTAGACCCAGCCATCGGGCGTGGCCTCTAGGTCCGGCGTCCACTGGGTGCCGGCAGGGCTATCCGCCACCTGCAAGTCCTCGGTCCACTCCCGGGCCCCATCCAGCGCCAGCCGCTGCATGTAGACATCCCAGACCGTCCGAGGCACCAGCAGGCTTTCGTGGTCGTCCTGCCAGACGACGAAGATGTGGCCCTCTCCGTCCGCGGCCACGCGGGGCCAGTCCTGGGTGCCGGCGCGGTAGGTATCCCCGTTCACTCGGACGTCCGCCGGCCACAGGCGCGTGCCTTCGGGCCCAACCCGCTGGGCGTAGATGTCGGAGAGGTTATCTTTCTTGTCGCGTTCGTCCTTCCACACCACGACGCAGGAGCCATCGGGGAGTGCGGCCACGTCGGCATTGACCTGGTCTGCCGTGTCGGGGTCGGTGTTCACCCGCACGTCCTGGGGCCAGAGGACGCGCCCTTCGGGCGAGACCCGCTGCATGTAGATATCCCAGTGGCCGTTGCGCTTGTCGCGCCACACTACGCAGAGGTTGCCATCCGATGCTATGGCCAGGCGGGGCGCGGTCTGGTCGGCCAGGCCCGGGTCCCCATCCACCCGCAGTTCGCCGCCCCAGAAGGGGGAGCCATCGGCCTCCAGGCGCGTCATGAAGATGTCCACCGCCCAGATGTCCCACGGGTCGTTGCGGTTGTCGGCCCAGGCCACGTAGATGGACCCCTCCGGGGCCACAGCCACGGCGGGCACCGTCTGGAAGTTCATCTCGGGCAGGGGTGCCCACAGGCCGCCAGCCCAGGCGACCCCGCTCCAGGCAAGGATCCCGGCAGCCTCCAGGACGATGCAGCCGACCACCAATGCCCACATGCCGCGCCTTTTTCTCATCTGGCAGCCTCCTTGACCTCGCGGGATGGCCCTTCGGGGGCGGGGATTCACGCCACGGAAGGGCGCGAAGGTGTGCGCGCCTCGGCCTCCTCTGGCCTTCAGGGTTTGAGACCTCCTCGTCCACCCAGTAGGACGTGGGTTGCCCCTTCCGAGGTTCGCTGAGAGAGCCCCTTAATGCGAAGGCGGCGCCGCGCGTCGCCTAGCGCAGCGCCGCCTTTGCAACCCCGCAGGGCTTCGGGGTCAGTCTGGCTGCTGCCCGTCGCCCCCGACTTCCACAGGGACGGGTTCTTCCGCCACCGGCACCGCCTGCTGCGGGGCGGGGCGCAGGGCGGCCTTCAGCACCTCGTCAATCGTGTCCACCAGGACGAACTCCATCTCGTTCCGCACGTCCTCTGGCAGTTCGTCCAGGTCCATCTCGTTGCGGCGGGGCAGGATCACCGTCTTCAGGCCGGTGCGGTGCGCGGCCAGGACTTTCTGCTTGATCCCGCCTACCGGCAGGACCCGCCCGCGGAGGGTGATCTCGCCCGTCATGCCCACGTCGGCGCAGACCGGGCGGCCGGTCAGCAGGCTGACGATGGCCGTGACCATGGTCACTCCGGCGCTGGGGCCATCCTTGGGCACGGCCCCCTCTGGGACGTGCAGGTGCAGGTTGATCTTGCCGAAGATCTCCGGGTCAATGCCCAGTTCTTCGGCGCGGGCCTGCACGTAACTGTAGGCGATCTGGGCCGACTCCTTCGTCACGTCGCCCAGTTGGCCGGTGAGGGTGAGGTTCCCCTTGCCCCGCATGGACGTGGCCTCCACAAAGAGGACGTCGCCGCCCACCGGCGTCCAGGCCAGGCCGGTGGCCACGCCGGGTGTCTCCGTCCGCTCGGCGGCCTCAAAGAAGAAGCGGGGCTTGCCGAGGAACTCCCGCACCTTGTCGGGCGTGACCTCCACGTGGGCTGCCTCGCCGCTGGCGATGCGCACGGCGACCTTGCGGCACACGCGGCCGATCTCCCGCTCCAGGTTGCGCACGCCGGCCTCCCGGGTGTAATCCCGGATGATGAGGCGCAGCGCCTCCTCGGTGAAGGTCACCTCGTCCTCCCGCAGGCCGTTGGCCCGCACCTGCCGCGGGATGAGGTACCCCGTGGCGATGCGCAACTTCTCGTACTCCGTGTAGCCATCCAGCCGGATGATCTCCATCCGGTCCCGCAGGGGCGGCGGGATGGTCTCCAACTGGTTGGCCGTGGTGATGAAGATGACGTCGCTCAGGTCAAAGTCCACGTCCAGGTAGTGGTCGCGGAAGGCGTGGTTCTGCTGGGGGTCCAGCACCTCCAGCAGGGCGCTCGCGGGGTCGCCCCGCCAGTCCATGCCGATCTTGTCCACCTCGTCCAGCATGAAGACCGGGTTGCGGGTGCCGGCGCGGCGGATGGCCTGGATGATGCGGCCGGGCATGGCTCCGATGTAGGTGCGCCGGTGGCCGCGGATCTCCGCCTCGTCCCGCATCCCACCCAGGCTCATGCGGGTGAACTGGCGGCCCAGGGCGCGGGCGATGGAGCGCCCCAGGCTGGTCTTGCCCACGCCGGGCGGCCCGACGAAGCAGAGGATGGCGCCCATGGCCTCGGTGTTGCGGCCTTCGCGGTCGGCCTTCTCCCCCTCCGTGCCGCGCTCCGTGACCAACTTCCGCACCGCCAGGTACTCCAGGATGCGGCTCTTGACCTCTTCCAAGTCGTAGTGGTCCTCGTCCAAGACGCGGCGGGCGTGCTCAATATCCAGGTTGTCCTCGCTGAGTCTGTTCCACGGCAGGTCCACCAGCCAGTCCAGGTAGGTCTTGATGACGGAGTACTCAGCGGCCTGGGGCGGCATCTTCTCCATGCGGCGCAGTTCCCGCATGGCTTCCTTGTACGCCTCTTCAGGCAGGCCGGCCGCCTCAATCTTGCGGCGGTACTCCTCCACCTCGGCCGCCGTCTCGTCGGTCTCGCCCAGTTCGCGGCGGATGGCCTCCAGTTGCTGGCGCAGGAAGTACTCCCGCTGCTGCTTGGACATCTCCTCCTGGGCCTCTTCGGTGATCTTGCGGCCCAGGGAGAGGATCTCCTTTTCCTGGGTGAGGTGCCCGATGAGGCGCCGCATCTTGTCGTTGAGGCGGTCCAGTTCCAGGATCTCCTGCATGTGGGCCACGTCCATGCGGCTGTTGGCCGCGATGACATAGACCAGATGCCGCGGGTCCTGCACCTGGTCCAGGAACATGCCCACCTCTTTGGGAAGGTCGGGCATGAGGTTGATGACCTCTTTGGCCACCTGGACCAGGCTGCGCTGCAGGGCCTCGGCCTCCAGGCTCTCCTCCACCTGGTCTGGGGCGAGGCGGATGCGCGCCTTCAGGTAGGGCTGGGTCTCCGTCCACTCCACGACCTTGAAGCGCTCAATCCCCTGGACGATGACCTGCAGGTTCGTCTCGTCCACGCGGATGACGCGGTGGATGAGGGCCACGGTCCCGACGGCGTAGATCTCGTCGGGCATGGGCTCCTCAATGTCCGGCCGCTTCATCGCCACCAGGCCGATGAGGCGGTCCCCCGCCAGCGCGTCTTCCACCAGTTTCACCGAGCGCGGGATGCCCACCGCCAGCGGCAGGATGCCGAAGGGGAACGCCACCGTGTTCCGCAGCGGCAGGATGGGCATCACCTCCGGAATTCTCTTCAACAGTTCCTCGGGGGCGTCCTGGCCCCCCGTGCGCAGAAGGCTCAACATCGTTTCCAACCCTCCCATGTCCTCCCTCCTCGGGGATAGGGACCCCTCTGGCGCGGCCTCGGAAGGCCGCGCCAGAGGAGGCTGTCCTCCTCAGGCGGCGGGCTCGGCCGCCCCTTCGGGGACAGCCTCCACCTCCACCACCGTAAAGGTCAGTTCGCCATCCTTGGCATCCACCACCACGTGGTCACCGTCCCGCACCGCGCCCTCCAGGATCTTCAGGGCCAGCGGGTCCTGGATGCGGCGCTGGAGCACTCGCTTGAGCGGCCGCGCCCCGAAGGCCGGGTCGTACCCTTCGTCTATGAGCAGGTCCCTGGCCGCGTCGGTGAGTTCCAGGGTGATCTCCCGCTCCTTCAGCAACTGGCGCAAGCGCCGCAGTTGGATGTCCACGATCTGCCGCAGGTGCTCCCGCGTCAGCGGGTGGAAGATGACGATGGCGTCAATCCGGTTCAGGAACTCCGGCCGGAAGTGCCGGTTCACCTCCTGCATGACCATGCGGCGCATGGCCTGCGGGTCGTGGACCAGTTCCCGGACGTAGTGGCTGCCGATGTTGCTGGTCATGATGATGACCGTGTTCTTGAAATCCACGGTGTGGCCCTTGCCGTCGGTCAGGCGGCCGTCGTCCAGCACCTGCAGGAGGACGTTGAAGACCTCCGGATGGGCCTTCTCAATCTCGTCAAAGAGGACGACGCTGTAGGGCCGGCGGCGGATGGCTTCCGTCAGTTGGCCCCCCTCTTCGTACCCCACGTAGCCGGGCGGCGCGCCGATCAGGCGGGCCACAGTGTGGCGCTCCTGATACTCGCTCATGTCAATGCGGACCATGTTCCTCTCGTCGTCAAAGAGGAACTCGGCCAAGGCGCGGGCCAGTTCCGTCTTGCCCACGCCGGTGGGCCCCAGGAAGATGAAGGAGCCGATGGGCCGGTTGGGGTCCTGAAGGCCGGCCCGGGCCCGCCGCACCGCGGCCGCCACGGCCTGGATGGCTTCGTCCTGCCCGACCACCCGCTGGTGCAGGCGCTCCTCCATGTGCAGGAGTTTCTCCACCTCGCCCTCCATCAACTTGGCCACTGGGATGCCGGTCCACTCGCTGACGATGAGGGCGATGTCCTCTGCGTCCACCTCTTCCTTCAGCAGGGGGCGGTCGCCTTGCACCTGGCGGAGGGCCTCCTCGGCCTGCCGCAACTCTTTCTGCAGCGCGGTGAGCCGGCCGTAGCGCAGTTCGGCGGCCCGCTGCAGGTCGTACTCCCGCTCCGCCTGCTCAATCTGCACTTGGACGCGGTCAATCTCCTCTTTGATCTGGCGCACCCGCTGGATGGCCCGTTGCTCGGCCTGCCAGCGAGCCGTGAGTTGCGCGCTCTTCTCCCGCAGGTCGGCCAGGCGCTCCTCCAGTTTCTTCAGGCGTTCCTGGCTGGCGCGGTCCTTCTCCTTGCGCAGCGCCTCCCGCTCAATCTCCAGTTGCATGATCTCGCGGTCAATCTCGTCCAGGTCCTGCGGTTTGGAGTCAATCTGGAGGCGCAGGCGGCTGGCGGCCTCGTCCACGAGGTCAATGGCCTTGTCCGGCAGGTAGCGGTCGGTGATGTAGCGGTGCGAGAGGGTCGCCGCGGCGATGACCGCGCTGTCGGTGATGCGCACGCCGTGGTGCACCTCGTAGCGGGCCTTGAGCCCCCGCAGGATGGAGATGGTGTCCTCCACGCTGGGCTCGTCCACGTAGACCGGCTGGAAGCGCCGCTCCAGGGCTGGGTCCTTCTCAATGTGCTTGCGGTACTCGTCCAGGGTGGTGGCGCCGATGGCGTGCAGTACGCCGCGGGCCAGCATCGGCTTGAGCATGTTGCTGGCGTCCATAGCGCCCTCGGCCGCGCCGGCCCCCACCAGGGTGTGCATCTCGTCAATGAAGAGGATGATCTCCCCTTCCGACGCCTCAATTTCCTTGAGGACGGCCTTCAGCCGCTCCTCAAACTCGCCGCGGTACTTGGTCCCGGCCAGGAGCGCGCCCAGGTCCAGGGCGATGATGCGCTTGTTGCGCAGGCCCGCTGGCACGTCGCCCCGCACGATGCGCTGGGCCAGGCCCTCCACGATGGCCGTCTTGCCCACGCCGGGCTCGCCGATGAGGACCGGGTTGTTCTTGGTCCGCCGGCTCAGGATCTGCATGACGCGGCGGATCTCCTGCTCGCGCCCGATGACCGGGTCCAGTTTGCCCTTGCGGGCCTCCTCGGTGAGGTCGCGGCCGTACTTCTTCAGGGCCTCGTACTGGGCCTCCGGGTTGGGGCTGGTCACCCGCTGGGAGCCCCGGATGGAGGCCAGGGCCTGCATGATGGCGCTGTAGTCCACGCCGTGGCGCGCCAGGAGGTCCCGCACCGGGCCGGCCTTGGGCTGGGCCATGGCCATGAGGAGGTGCTCGGTGGAGGTGTACTCGTCCCGCATGTTGCTGGCGATCTCCTCCGCCTCCTCCAGGATGTCGGCCAGGGCCCGCGACATGCCCACCTGGGCCGCCGCGCCGTAGGCCTGAGGCTTGCGGCTCAGGGCCTGCTCCAGGCTCTCCTGGAGGGCGCGCACGTCGGTGCCAATGCGCTCCAGAACGGAGCGCACCACGCCGCCCTCCTGCTCCACCAGAGCCTTCAAGAGGTGCTCTGGCTCCATCTGGGCGTGGTGATATTCCTGGGCCAGGTTCTGGGCTTCCAGGATGGCTTCCTGGGCTTTCTGGGTGAACCGATCAAACCGCATAACGCCAATACTCCTCCTCTACAATTTGGCTGTGGGGCATCCGCCGCTCTCGGAACCCGGGGCAGGGCGAAGGGCGGACGTCCGCAACAGCCGTCCATCTATCGGATTACTTTAAGGCAGAAGTGTAAGAAATGTGTCAATTTTGTGTTGGCGTATCATCTGAGTTGGGGAAGAGAGGGGGAGGTCCGTCGGGGCGACGCAGGCACGGCCGTGGGCCCGGGCGTTCCGTTCCGCTTGGGGAAAAAGCGCTGGCCAGGTCCCCCAGGGACCTGGCCAGCGGGGATGGGGTGTGGCGTCCGCCATCCGCAGGGAGGATGGTGCGCCTCAGCGTTCGGGGATGGGGGCGCGAGGGCTGATCTTGCGGATCTTCTCTATCAGCCGTTCCCGCTCCCTGGGGTCGGTGGTGCGGGCCAGCCGTGCCCGCAGGTAGCGGAGTTTCTCCCGCCGATGGCGGCGCCTGCGCAGTTCGCGTTGCCGCTCGGTAGCCATGGGTTCCTCGTACCTCCTTGCGACACGATGTTCTGCGGGCTCCACAGGCATCCCGGAGAGCCTGGCATCGCCTTGCTGCGCGTGCTCTTGCGCTTCAGTACCGCAGGAGGGCCCCGATGTGCCCTGCCTGCTCCAGGGCGGGGTTCTCGTGGACGACCTCCACCTCCACCCCCAGGTCAATGGCCCGCCGGATGGCAGTGTCCACCGCGTCTTCCACCTCCTCCATGGGGCCGCCGCAGATGGGGCAGGAGGGGGTGTAGTCGGCACCCACATAGGCGCACTGCCGACAGCGGTACCCTGCCTGGGTGTATCCCTCGGCCACCAGCAGGATGTGCACCCGCTGCTCCTGGAGCGCCATCAGCGTGTCGGCCAGGCCCAGGACGGCAGGACCACCCTTGGCCGCCGTGGTGACCATCTGCTCCACCAACTGGGCCTCGCGGGCCCGGTCCACCTCCTGAATGAGGTCCAGGGTGCGGTCGCGCACCTCCACTTCCGAGGCCAGGATGTCCAGGGAAAGCGTCCCCACGACCTTGGCCTGGAGGGCCTTGGGCAGGAACTCCTGGAACTGGGAAACGGTCTGGGGCGTGCCGCCGAGGATGAGGCGGGAGCACTGGGAAGCCTGGAAGAACTCCGTGGCCAGTTCGGCGGCGCGCCGGAGGTTCTGGGCGGCCTGTTCGTCGGCCCTGCGCTGGAACCGGGCCGCGGCAAAGCCCCCCTGCTTGTGGCGCTTCACTTCCTCGCCCAGGGTGCCCGTCGCCTCCCGCAAGCGCCCCATCTCAAACTGGAAGAGGCGTGCCCCCTCCTGGTCCACCAGGATGACGCCGTAACGCTCGTAGGCGTCCAGGAGGCGGGTCAGGGGCTTGAGGTAGGGACGTCTGCCCACGAAGACCTGGTTGGGCGTGGGCACATCCAAGGGGTAGGTCCGCCAGAACCCCTTGTCCGTGCAGGCGAAGGTGACCACTCCCTTGGCCTGCCAGTCGTAGCCAAAGTCAAAGTACCGCTCGATGGCCTCAATGTCCTTCGGAGAGGCTCCATCGGCCGAAGCCTCTTTCAGGAGCCCTCGCAATGTGAGCCTGTGGCCTTCCTTGGTGCCCGTCGCTGGGTCCACGTTCAGGTAGAGGCTGACCACCGGTGGCGCCTCGCTCTGGAAGTCCACCAGTTCCTGCAGGTCTTTCTGCATGATGGTACCCATGTTCGGCCATCTCCTTGTACAGGGTTCGCACCGTCAGGGTCGTGTCTCCACGTCGGTCTCGGGTCCTCACCTCCTTTCGGCAGCAGGTTGGCTGGGCCGGCCTAGTGAGTGGTCACCTTGGGCCGTTTGCCTAGCACCAGGGAAACCACCTGCTCCTTGCCGGCCCGCAGGATGCGCAAGTGCACCGTCTGGCCGACGGCCGTCTGTTCCTGAAGGTAGGTGATGAGATCGTCAAAGTTGCGGAGGGGCTGGCCGTCAATGGCCAGGATGACGTCTCCGCCCCCCAACACCGGTTCCGTCTGATAAGGGACCCGGTAGGAGCGGTCGCCACCCCGGAGGCCGGCCTTCTGGGCCGGGCTCCCGGCGACCACTTCCTGCACCAGGACGCCTTCCGTCACGGGGAGGTCCAGGGCCTGGGCGATCCGCGGGTCCAGGCTGATGCCCCGCACGCCTATCCAGGGATGCTCGTACTCCCCTTTCTCCATCAGGGCCCGGGCAATCCGTTTGACCATGTTGATGGGCACGGCGAACCCCACGCCGGCGAACGAGCCGGTCTCGGAGTAGAGGAAGGCGTTGACGCCCACCACCCGCCCGCGCAGGTCCAGGAGGGGGCCGCCGGAGTTGCCGGGGTTGATGGCCGCGTCCGTCTGGATGATCTGGGCCAGGGAGTAGCCGCCCAGTTCCTTCTGGACCACGCGGCCCACCGCGCTGACGATGCCGGAGGTCACCGTGTGCTCCAGGCCGTAGGGGTTGCCGATGGCGACGACCCGCTGGCCCACCTGAAGGGTGGAGGAATCGCCCAGTTCCAAGGGCACGCTCAGGTCTGGCGGGATGTCCACCTGCAGCACCGCCAGGTCGCTGTCGGCATCGGAGCCCACCACCTTCGCGGGCACGACGAGCCCGCCGGAGAGGGTGACCTGGATGTCCAGCGC
>DAOTYM010000292.1:0-3657 GCA_034434775.1 Anaerolineae bacterium
CGTAGACCAGTTGCTGGGCGAAGAGGGTGGGCGCGGCCATGGCGGAGGAGGCCAACATGTAGACGATCCCCGCCCCCAGCGCCAGCACCAAGGCCCAGGCGATGATCCTGGCGGACACTCTGCGCACTTGGACCATAGAGCCTCTCCAACCCCTTGGCACGGGGCAAGAAGGGGCGATGCCAGGAACGTCCGCCCCTGGCATCGCCCACTTCTCCTTCCCGATTTACGGGTTCACCGTCATCTTGTAGGTGACCTTGCCGTCCTTGACCTGGAGCACCACCGCGCTCTTGACGGGGTTGTGCTGAGCGTCAAAGGTGATCTTGCCCGAGACGCCCTCAAATTCAATCTTCTCCATGGCCGCCACGACCTTGTCCACGTCAAAGGAGCCAGCGTTCTTCATGGCGGTGAGGAGGATGTTGGCCGCGTCGTAGGCCAGGGTGGCCAGGGCATCGGGCTCGGAGCCGTATTTGGCCTTGTACTTGGCCTTCCACTCCTGCACCACGGGCCGCGGGTCATCGCCAGAGTAGTGGTTGCTGAAGAACCCGCCGTCCACCGCCGAGCGGTCCAGGTCTGGCGAGTCCCAGCCATCGCCGCCCAGCATGACCGCGGTGACGCCCGCCTGCTTGGCCTGTGCGCCGATGAGGCTGGCCTTCTCGTAGTAGGTGGGGATGAAGAAGACGTCCGGCTTGGCCTCGGCCACCTTGGCCACGATGGCCGAGAAGTCGGTGTCCTCCTTCACGAAGGACTCCCAAACCACCACCTTGCCGCCGCCGGCCTCAAAGGCGTCGCGGAAGAACTCGGCCAGGCCGCGGATGTAGTCGTTCCCCTGGTCCAGGACCACGGCTGCCGTCTTGGCCCCCAGTTGTTCCAGGGCGAACTTGGCCATCACCTTCCCCTGGAAGGGGTCAATGAAGCAGGCGCGGAAGGTGTACTTCTTGGTGCTGCCATCGGGGTTCACGGTGACGGCCGGGTTGGTGGAGGTGGGGCTGATCTGGAGGACCTTCTTCTCGTTCGCGACCTCGGAGACGGGGATGGACGCGCTGGAGCAGACCTCGCCGACGATGAACTTGACCTTGTCCTGGTCAATCACCTTGTTGGCCGCGTTGCGCGCTTCCACGGGGTCGCAGCGGGAGTCGCCGACCACCCACTCAATCTTGGCGCCGTTCACGCCGCCCTTGGCGTTCCACTCCTCAAAGGCCAGGATGGCCCCGTCTCGGGTGGAAGCACCGAAGGTGGCCACGTCGCCGGTGATGGGTGCCAGGATGGCGATCTTGACTGTCTTCTGGCCCCCCGCGCAGCCGGCAAGGGTGGCCGCCAGCAAGGTGAAGACGACGAGCAGGCTGACGATTCGGAGCGCTTTCATGGATTCTCCTCCCGTTGTGTCCCTTCCCTGCCGCTCGCACGACCGCGTCCTCTGCGGCTCGGGAAGCATGTGCAGACGCTGACATCTCTCAGGTCACGAGCGGGGCTGCCACCCCCAACCCTCGCGCAGCACCAAGCGGGCAGCGCAACACCTCCTTTCCTGGCCCCAGGAACAAGAAGGCCCCAGTACCCAAGACGAACGGCCTTCCACAGATACCCCGGCACGCACCCCTTTGTGATCCATCTCGGGCGAAACTGGACTCCGTTTGCCGTCTTGCCACTGGGGTTTCGGTGAATGTAGGGATAGGGCAACAGGGCTAGTAGATGCTATTATAGGGGAGGATGAAGAAATTGTCAAACGCACGGCGAAGTGGCCAGGAGCAGAGGGCGAGCCAGCGCAGGTGGGCATGAAATGAGCCCTTCCAGCAGCGCTGGGCCCCGCTCCTTCCCCCGGCACACTGGAATGGCGGGTTCAGGGGGTAAGGGAATAATGATGAGCCGTGCGCGATTCGAACGCGCGACACCCTGCTTAAAAGGCAGGTGCTCTACCGCTGAGCTCACGGCCCTCTCGGGCTCAGTATAACATACCCACCCTGGCCTGTCAATTGGCCGGTGTTGCTCAGTCAGGCGCGCCTCGCCCTACTTCCCCAGGCAGAACTGGCTGAAGATGGTCTGGAGCAGGTCCTCCGAGACCGTCTCCCCCGTGATCTGGCCCAGGGCCTGCAGGGCCGCGTGGAGGTCAATGCAGAGGAAGTCCGCCGGCAGCCCCTCTCCGTGGGCCTCCAGCGCGCTTTGGACGTGCTCCAACGCCTGCCGCAGGAGTTCCCGGTGGCGCACCTGGCTGACCCGGGGCAGCCGCCTGCCTTGCACCGGGCCTCCCAGCACCTGCCTCAGGATCTCCTCCTCCAGCGCGTCCAGGCCGGCCCCGGTCAGGGCCGAGATGCGCACGTGGGGCGCGTCGGGCAGGAGGTCCGCAGCGTCCGTCACCTGGGGCAGGTCGCACTTGTTGCACACCACCAGGGTGGGCTTGCCCCGGACCAGGGGTTCAATGGCCCAGTCGGCTTCGGTGAGGGGCTCGCTCACGTCCACCACCCAGAGGACCAGGTCCGCCTGCGCCAGGGCAGCGCGGCTGCGCTCCATGCCCAACTGTTCCACCAGGTCCCCAGTGTGGGTGCGCAGGCCCGCCGTGTCCACCAGGACCAGCGGCACGCCCCGCACGTTGAGGGTCTCCTCCAGGGTGTCCCGGGTGGTGCCCGGGATGGGGGTGACGATGGCCCGCTGGACCCGCAGGAGCGCGTTGAGGAGGCTGGACTTGCCGACGTTGGGCCGCCCCACGATGGCCGTGCGGATGCCTTCCCGATAGAGGATGCCCCGGTCGGCCTCCTCCAGGAGTTGCCGGAGGCCCGTGAGGGCCTCGCCCAGGGAGGCAGGCACGTCGCAGGGCGGGATCTCGTCTTCGGGGAAGTCAAGGCTGGCCTCCAGGTGGGCAAGGGCTAGGAGAAGGGGCTCTCGGATGCGGCGCACCTCCCCAGAGAGGCCGCCCGCCAGTTGCTCCATCGCCACTTCCAGGCTCGCCTGGGTGCTGGCCCGCACGATGCCCAGCACCGCTTCCGCCTGGGCCAGGTCCACCCGGCCGTTGAGGAAGGCGCGCAGGGTCATCTCGCCCGGCTCGGCAAGCCGCGCCCCCTGCGCCAAGACCAGCGAGAGGACGGTCCGCACGGCGACCATCCCGCCGTGACAGTGGATCTCGGCCACATCCTGGCAGGTGTAGGTGTGGGGAGCGGGCATGAAGCAGGCCAGGGCCTCGTCCACGGCGCGGCCGGTAGAGGGGTCGCGGATGACGCCGTAGCGGAGCACGCGAGGGGGCCAGGGCTGGCCAGAGGGCGTCCCTGGCTGGCGCGCGCTAGGGCGTCCAGGCACGAAGAGGGCCTGGAGGATGGCCTGGGCCTCAGGCCCGCTGATCTTCACGATGCCGATGCCGCCCTCGCCGGGCGGTGTAGCGATGGCGGCGATGGTATCATCCAGGCTGAACATGGTTCATCGCACGGCACAGGAACGCCGCTTTCTACCCCCTTCTATCCCCACAGTCCCCTTCTCTACCCCAGTATAGACTCGGGACATAGGTAACACCTGTTCAAGGCCTTGAGTACTACGCCACGGTGGTTCTTGACGATATGTAATCCTGGGTAGGGGCGCACGGCCGTGCGCCCCTACTTATGAGACTGCAACTGGACGGTGACGTGGGAAGGCCTCACCGACGCCCAAGGCGCACGGCCGTGCGCCCCTACTTATGAG
>DAOTYM010000293.1:0-3529 GCA_034434775.1 Anaerolineae bacterium
GGCCGTCTCCTCGCCGCAGACGAAGGCCCCCGCCCCCTCTTTGACCTTCAGGTGGAAAGAGAAGTCGGTCCCCAGGATGTTTTCGCCCAGGAGGCCGTACTCCTCGGCCTGCTGGATGGCCTTGTAGAGGCGCTTGATGGCCAGGGGGTACTCGGCCCGGCAGTAGATGTACCCCTCCTTGGCGCCGATGGCGTAACCGGCAATGATCATCCCCTCCAGGAGGCTGTGGGGGTCGCCCTCAATGATGCTGCGGTCCATGAAGGCGCCCGGGTCGCCCTCGTCGGCGTTGCAGACAACGTACTTGGGCTGGCCTGGCGCCCGGTAGGTGAACTCCCACTTGAGGCCCGTGGGGAAGCCCGCGCCGCCGCGGCCCCGCAGGCCCGAGGCTTTCACCGTCTCAATGACCTGTTCCTGGGTCATCTCGGTGAGGACCTTGCTCAGCGCGGCGTAGCCATCGCGGGCGATGTACTCCTCAATGTTCTCGGGGTCAATCATGCCGCAGTTCCGCAGGGCGATGCGCAACTGCTTCTGGTAGAAGGGGCTCTCCCCGTAGTGGGGGATGGCCTTGCGGGCGGCTGGCTCCTGGTAGGCCAGGCGCTCCACCACGCGGCCCTTGAGGAGGGTCTCCTCCACCACCTGGGGCACGTCCTCTGCCCGCACCTGGCAGTAGAAGATCCCCTCCGGGTAGATCATCATGACGGGGCCCATGGCGCAGAAGCCCCGGCAGCCGGTCTGGATGACCTGCACCTCGTCCTCCAGGCCGCGCCGGGCGATCTCCTCGCGCAGGGCGGCCAGCACAGCCTGGGAGCCCGAGGCGGTGCACCCCGTGCCGCCGCAGACCAGCACGTTGGCCCGATACAGGGGTTCAGCCATTAACGTTCCTCCTTGTTGTGGTCACGTGCGCTTGTGGAAGGAGCGGCCTAGAAGTCGCGGTAGATGACCTCTTCGTAGATGCGCTCCACGTATTCCTTGTGCTTCACCTCTTCCTTGGCCAGAAGCGCGAACAGGTCCTTCACCGGGCCGGCGTCCACCAGGGCGGCCATCTGCTGGTAGAAGGCGCCGGTCGCCTCCTCCCGCTTCATGGCCACGATGAGGACGTCCTGCAGGTCCGAGCCTTCGGCCAGGGGCCGGGCCTCCAGAAACTCGCCGATCTGGAGGTCCCGCACCTCCTCCCGCTTGCTCAGGCGCACGGCCCAGTCCAAGTTCCCGGCCAGGAGGCCCTCCAGTTTGGCCTTGTGCTGCTTTTCCTGTTCCGCCAGGTCGGCCAGGCCGGCCTTGGCTGCCGGGTCCTTCACCCGCTTGCTGGCCGAAGTGTAGAGGGCGTACGAGGCTTCCTCCACCTTGATGGCTCGCTGTAGGATCTCTTGGATCTCCTGTGTCATGGCTCAGCCTCCCCTGCTGGTGGGGCCCTTGGGGATGCGGCCCACAACCCACTCTTCCACGACGCGGCCGTTGACGAGGTGTTCCTCAATCAGGCGGGGGACCATGTCGGGCTTGATGTTGCCGTAGGTGATGCGGTCGCCGCCAGCCTGTTCAATGTCCACCAGGGGCTCGTAGGCGCACATGCCGATGCACCCCACGGTGGTCACGTGGGCCTCAATCTCCCGTTTCTTCAGTTCCTCCAGGATGGCGTGCATGGTCTCGCGGGCCCCCGCGGCGATGCCACACGTCCCCATCCCTACGGTGATCTTGGTGCCGGTTTCCAACCGCACCTGCAGGTCCCGCTTGGCCTCTTCGCGGATCCGCTTCAGGTCCTCAAGGCTCTTCAGTTTGGGCATCTCCGACCTCCTTGCTTGGCGCGACCGGGGGTCACGCCTCGTCCGAAAGGCTCTTCACTCCCTCGTCAATGTAGTCCCGGAGCCATTCCCGCACGGCTGGGTGGGCCAGGGGGACCTCGCCCAGTTCCCGGCGCACCTCCCGGGTGTCCAGGGTGAACTGCTGCCCGTCCCGGCGGTGCACGTACACCAGGTCACAGGGGGGCTCTCCCAAAAGGAAGGCCACCAGCGTCTCGGCGATGTGCCCCAGGGGGGCCCGGTCAATGTGGCTGTGCTGGAAGGTGGCCGTAACGCGCGTCCCCTTCCCCAGGGTGGACTCCACCGCAAGCCCCCCATTGCACAGTTCCGCAGCGGCGGCGAACAAGGGCAGCCCCAACCCCACGTGCCGTGTCGTTCGGGTGGTAAAGAACGGGTCCAGGACCTTCTTCAGGGTCTCCTCGTCCATCCCTCGGCCGTTGTCTTCCACCACGATGGTGAGGCGGTCGGCGGCCAGGTCTTCTTCAATGGTCAGCCGCACCAGCGTGGCGCCGGCCTCTCGGGCGTTCTGCAGGACGTCCAGGATGTGCAGCGCCAGTTCCTGCACTACTCCAACCTGCGGAGGATCTCCAGCATCCGTTCGGGCACCAGTTTGCCCACCACCGTGCCGTCCACCACGGCCACGGGGGCCAGGCCGCAGGAGCCGAGGCAGTAGACCACTTCGTAGGTGATGCGGTAGTCGGGCGTGGTCTCGCCGGGCTTGATGCCCAATTCCTTCTGCACGGCGTCAATGATGCGGGCGGCCCCGCGCACGTGGCAAGCGGTGCCGTCGCACTCCTGGATGATGTGGCGGCCACGGCGGGTCAGGTAGAACTGGGAGTAGAAGGTCACCACGCCGTAGACCTGGCTGAGGGGCACGCCCATCCCTTCGGCGATCCTCTCCAGCACCTCCCGGGGCAGGTAGCCGAAGATGGCCTGGGCCTTCTGCAAGACCGGGATCACCGCCCCCCTCTGATCCCGGTACTGCTCCAGCACCTCTTCCAGAGGGGCCAGATCCAGGGTTTCTTCCTGCGTTGCCGTCATGTTGCCACTCCTTCGTCAGAGTTTCACGGATGCGCGAACGTGTCCCAGCCCCTCCCACGGGACGGGAAGGGGCTCCCCCATCATGCCCTCAGCGCCAGCGGGGGCTGGCGATCCAGCAGCGGCGGCCCCCCTTCCCCTGCAGGGCCAGGCGCAGTTCCGCCACCGTTGGGGCCGCCAGCAGGAGGTGGGTGGTGCCCACCATCTCGTCCAGGCGGTGGGCATCCCCCGACTGGATGAGCGGCATCCCCGCCAGTTCGGGGAACCGGCGCCGGGCCTCCTGGGGCGTGGTCCGTGCCGAAAGTTCCACGGCCACCACCCTGGCCCCCGGCGGGATCATGCCCAGGTTCGCCAGGAGGCTGAACCCCTCCCGGTCCACGTGCGCCGGGATGGGCAGGCCGCCCGCCTCCTCCACCAGGTGCACCACCTCCTCAAATCCCAGGTCCGTGGAGGTCTGCAGGAGGCGCGGGTTGGTCCGCAGGTGTTCCCCCTCGGCATCCACCACGAACTGGGGGCCGAAGAACTCCTCCCGGTTGGGGAGGTCCGGCAGGTGGGTCCAGACCATCTCCTGCCACCGCCAGGCCGCGTCCAAGTCGTCAAACAGGCAGAGGACGTGCACCTCCTCCCGCGTCTGCACCTCCATGCCTGGCAGGACCGTGAGGCCGTAGGGTTGGGCCGCTTCCTGCACCGCGGCCACG
>DAOTYM010000294.1:0-1831 GCA_034434775.1 Anaerolineae bacterium
CGCCTCTGCCCAGGCCATCGTCACCACCACCGATTGGGACGATTTCGCGCCTGAGTTCAGGGCGCGCGCCCACTGCCTCCGGGTAGAGGGGGGCCAGGTCCACCCGGTCGCCGCACCGTAGGGCTCACGGCGCGGGCAAGACCTCCACCTCCCCCAGGACGACGCCATCTTCCCCCCAAGCGGTGCTGAGCCGCTCCCCTGTATCCGCGCGGTACAGGCCCACCTTCAGGAAGTAGGTCCCCGGCGCAAGGTCCCGCGGCACGGGGACCCCGTGCCGGTCCACCACCACCTCGCCTGGCCCCCAGGTGGAGGTGGGCCGGAGCCAGAGGCCGGGCATGCCGTCGTGCCCAGCCACGCGCGCGCCCCTGGCGTCCACCAGGTGCACGTAGACCACGAAATCCTCCGCAGGCGGAGGCGACGCCGCCTCCCACACCAGTTCCACGAGGAGAGGCTGCCCCGCGTGCGGGCGGGGCGTCCAGGCAGATCGCGCGAGGGCCCCTACGCCTGGGACCGCAGCCCCCACCTCCCGCGGCTGCAGGGCCCCTTCCTCAGGCACGGCGTAGAGGGCCGCCCGCCGCTCCCCCGCCGAAAGGTCCAGGACGCGGAACGCCTGGGCCGCGAGCCTCCGCTCCACGGCGCTCGCCTCCAGAGGGCGCCAGTCCGGCATCCACCAGACCCGCGCTCCCGGCCGCAGGGTCCGGTCCAGCCACCAAGCGGCGCGTTCCGAAAGGCCCCCTTCCCCCTCATGCAGGCCCACCACCCACGCCGAGCCCTGGTAAGCCTCGCTGAAGGCCGTCGTCTCCTCCGGCCGGTTGAGGAAGACGACGTCCCCCGGCTCCTCCCAAGGCGCCATCTGCCGCAGGAGGCCCTCCCAAGGCTCCGCCAGGCGGGCATGCCCAGCGTGGGCAACCGCCCCGGCCGCTGCGCAGGCCAGGACCACACCCAAGGGCAGAGGTACCACCAGGCCAGAACGCGCCTCAGGCCCCCTTCGCCAGGCCCCCGCAAGCCCCCAGAGGCAGACGCCCAGGGCCGCCAAGGTCAGGAGGAGCGCCCCCACCCCACCCCGTCCAACCCCTGGCCCCCACAGGAGGTCCAGGTGGGCCGGCGTGAGGTACCGCCACTGGCGCAGGAGGGGCGAGTACCTCGGGTCAAAGAAGGTCTCCGGGGCGAAGAGAGGCAGCCCCTCTCGCAAGAGACCCTCCTGCACCAGGGCAAAGTGGACGGAGGTCCCCAGCACGGCCACAGCCAGGCTGAGAGCCGAAGCCACCCCGAAGAGGGCCCACCCGAGGCGCCCATGCCGCTGCTCCAGCCAGGGGGCAAGGCCCAGGAGCGCCAGGGGCACCACCGGCACGAGGAACCGCGGCCCCCAGGCGTAGCCGCCGTGCCACATGAACCACTTGCCGTAGAGCAGGATGTAGACGCCCACAACCCCCGCCCAGAGGGCTGCATCCCGAGGGCGCTTCTGGAAGAGCCCGGGCCAGCCCAGCAAGGCGAACACCAGGACCGGCACGTAGAGGAAGAGCCCTCGCCCAGGGCTCACCAGGAGGCCCACGATGCCCTGGATCCAATCGCCGCTGAAGCGCTCCTCCGGCAGGTAGCCGCTCACCCACGGGCTCCCGAAGCGGGCCGCATTGTACGCAAGGAGCAAGGCGACGGCCGTGGCCACCGGCGCCGCCAGGGCCAGCATCCCCCGCCCCTCTTCCCGCACAGCTCCTCCAAGGAGGCGCCGCAGGCCAGCCTGCCACGCGGCCGTGGGGGCCGGCCACCACAGGCTCAGGGCCACCAGGGGAAAGAGCACCGCGTTGACCATGCGCGTGCAGATGGCCACGCC
>DAOTYM010000295.1:0-1712 GCA_034434775.1 Anaerolineae bacterium
CCCTTGTAGTAGAAGTGGTAGGCCCCGAGCGCCAGGATGCCGACCAGCATCAGCGCGCTGCCGGCCATGGTGTAGAGGAAGAACTTCAGGGTGGCGTACCAGCGGCGCTCCCCGCCCCAGGCCCCGATGAGGAAGTACATGGGGACCAGCATCGCCTCCCAGAAGATGTAGAAGACCACCAGGTCCAGCGCGGTGAAGGCCCCGAGGATGCCGGTCTCCAACAGAAGGAGCCAGAAGGTGAACCCCTTGACCCGCTCCTGCACCCGCCCCCAGGCGGCCAGGACGGCCAGGGGGGCCAGGAAGGCCGTCAGGCACACGAAGAACAGGCTCACCCCGTCCACGCCCACGGCGTACCGGATGCCCAGGGACGGCACCCAGAGGAACTCCTCCACGAACTGGAAGCCCCCCTCCCCCGTTCGGAACTGGACGGCCAGCGCCAGGGAAAGGGCGAACTCCGCCAGGGTGATGGCCAGCGCCCAGCCATAGAGGGTCTGCCGCCGCTCCTCGTGCAGGAAGAGGACCACCACTGCCCCCAGCAAGGGCAGGAACACGATCGCCGAGAGGATTCCCAGTCCTAGTTCACCCATTGGATTCCATCCTCGCCCTCAAGAAGCCTGGCCGAACCGGCCTAGACCACCAGGAAGTACCCCACCACCAGCACCGCGCCCAGGAGCAGGGCCAGCGCGTAGTGGCGCAGGTACCCCGTCTGCAACCGGGAGACCCCCGCGCCGCCCTGCCCCGTGAGCCAGGCCACGCCGTTCACCGCGCCGTCCACCACCCGCGGGTCAAAGAAACTGGCGATCCACCGGCCCAGGCTCCGCAGCGGTTCCACGAAGACCAGGGCGTACAGTTCGTCCACCCAGTACTTGTTGTAGAGGACCTGATAGATGAAGTTGTACTGCTTGCCCAGGCGGACAGGCAGTTCCGGCCGCACCACGTAGAGGTAGTAGGCCAGGGCGATGCCGCCCAGCGCCACAGCCGCCGAGACGGCCATCAGCACCCATTCCATCGCCCCGCCGGCGCTGTGGCCGACCTGGCTGGCCTGGAAGACGGGCTCCAGCCACCCCTCCACCCAGGAGAGGCGCGGCAGGCCAATGTACCCGCCAACGAAAGCCAGCACCGACAACACGACCTGCGGCACCGTCATGATGCGGGGCGACTCGTGGGCGTGCTCCCAGGCTTTCTTGTCCCGCGGCTTGCCCCAGAAGGCCACGAAGAGGGCCCGGAAGATGTACACCGCCGTCAGGAAGGCCGTCGCCAGGCCCACCGCCCAGACGATGGGGTTCGCCTCAAAGGCCCGCCAGAGGATCTCGTCCTTGCTGAAGAAGCCGGAGAAGAGGGGCACCCCAGCCAAAGCCGCCGCGCCCACGGCAAAGGTCCAGTAGGTGGTGGGGATTTTCTCCCGCAGCCCGCCCATCTTCTGGATGTTCAGTTCGTCGTGCATGGCGTGCATCACGCTGCCAGCACAGAGGAAGAGGAGGGCCTTGAAGAAGGCGTGGGTGGTCAGGTGGAACATCCCCGAGGCGTAGGCCCCCACCCCTACGGCCACGAACATGTACCCCAACTGGCTGATGGTGGAATAGGCCAGGATGCGCTTGATGTCGTTGTTCACCAGGGCCATGGTGGCGGCGAAGAAGGCCGTCGCCGCGCCGATGCCCGCCACCACGGCCATGGTAGAGGGAGCCAGTTCAAAGAGGACGTAGTTCCGCGCC
>DAOTYM010000296.1:0-1684 GCA_034434775.1 Anaerolineae bacterium
GATGTGGCGCTCCGCTACTGCAGGAGCGAGCCTCCCACCCCCACGCCCACGTGGACGCCGTCCCCCACCCCGTCGCCTACGGAGACGCCCACGGCAACGCCCACGCCCACGGCCACCAGCCCCTCGCCGGTCCTGAGCCGCCGGTACGTGCCCCTGGTGCTGCGGGGGTGGGCAGGGGGGCAGGTGCGCTGACGCGGGCTGCCGCTCCGTTGGGGCACAGGGGGGCATTCCGCCCCGCGGAACCAACCCTGGCTGGGCCCCCACCGGCCTAGCGGTGGCTGCCGGGGCTCTGCGGGCCCGGTTCCCACACCAACGGCGCCACCGCCACCTCGCCCTTCGTCAGCGTAGCGGCCCAGGGCCAACCGCAGGTGGTGATGTAATACGAGGACTCTCCGGGGTTGTAGACGATCTCGGGGGCGTGGGCCCTGAGGCGGGTGAGCAACGTGGGGGAGTTGCCCCGCCCGCGGTAGACGCCAAAGTCGTAGGGGTTGTCCGAGTGGAAGACCAGCGTCTCGTTGTAACTCTCCCGGTCCAGCCAGACGTGGAACATGAGCAGGATGCCGTGCAGGAAGAAGGAGTCGTTGTTGTAGGTCAGGGAGAGGTAATAGCGCCCCTGGTAGTTGAGGACAAAGGGTGACTCCATGGAGGCGAAGGGGGAGTTCCGCTCGCTCCTCCACGCGCTCCGCAGCGCCGGCCCGATGTACTGCCACTCGTTCAGGTCAAAGGACTGGTACACATCCACGCGCGAGTAGTACGCGCCGCGCCCGGTGGTGTAGAGCAGCCACTGCCCTGGCGCAACCTGCAGGACCATGGGGTCGCGGAAGAACTTGTGCATGGGCGCGGAGATGGTCACGCGGTGGTTTTCCCAGCGGATGCCGTCTTCCGATTCCATCTGGTGCAGTTTGTGGGGCGACCAGAACATGTGGTACTTGCGCCCATCGTGGAGCACGTACGGCGCCCAGGCCAACTCGCCGAAGTCGGCGATGGGCTCGGCCTCCGTCATCCCCTCTGCCGGGGGGAACTCTTTGCTCACGCCCACCGCAAAATACTTCTCTTCGTCTGGATCGCCATCCGTCTTGGAGGTGATGCCCACGAGCCGCCAGTTCCCCTCGGCGTCCTGGAAGATGGTGTGGTCGTTGACGTAGTACCCCGACGTGCGCGGGAGGAAGAGCAGCCGCCAGGGGCCAGCGATGCGCGGCACGAACACCGGGGGCGTGCCGTCCGGGACCTCGGCGGTCACCTCCCCGATGAGGCGCGGCGCGCTCCCGTCTCTGGGGAGGGCGAGCACCCGGAAGGTCCCTCCCTCGCGCAGCAGGAAGGAGCCGTACTCCGCCCTTCCGACGGGCTCCCACGTTCCGCCGGTGAGCCGCTCTATGTGGTAGGTCTCCCGTTCGGGGTCGGCGATCCAACCGAGGTGGAGCCAGCCAGGGCCGCTCGCGGTCCGCACCCCGACCTCCGCCTGGCGCGCTCGCACCTCGCCCCGGGGGAGCGAGCCGTAGAAATCGGTGGTGAGGGGCCTCTCCACGTAGATGCGCTCCCCGATCTCCGCGATCAGGCAGAGCCCCAGCAAGGTGGCCAGCAGGATGAGGATGGCTTTTCTGACTCGTCTCATCGCTTGTTGCCGCCTCCTGCTCCGTGGGCGACACTGAGGGAAGAAACGGTCGCGCCCGTGAGGACTGCACAG
>DAOTYM010000297.1:0-4210 GCA_034434775.1 Anaerolineae bacterium
GCAGGCTCATGACCGGGCGCAGGAGGGCATCCCCCAGGCGCAGCCAGGGCCAGGCCACGATGCCCGGGCTGCCGCGCGAGCGCCTGGCGGCCCGCCTGGCCCGCAGGTCCTGGGCGCGGGCAAGGAAGCGGACCCGCCCCGCGGCCAGGGAGGCCGCGGGGGGCGGTTCCCGCAGGACCTGCAACTGGGCCACCACCTCCAGGAGGGGGCGCAGCCGGCTCGCAACCTCTCCGTACTGCGAGGCGACCGCGGCCGGGTCGCCCCCCTGGAGCACGGCCCCTGCAGCCTGGTCCAAGAGGCCCTCAAACCCCAAAGACCCTTCGCCTACATCCCTTTGCGTCCCCACGTTCCACTTCCCTCGCACAGTCATCCCCCTGTGGCCTGGAGGCGGGCTAGGCTCCTTCCTGCTTCTGCAGGATGCGGCGTAGCGAGGCCAGGGCGCGGTGCTGCAGGGATTTGACAGCCCCTTCGCGCTTGCCGAGGATCTTCCCGACTTCCTCGTTGCTGAACCCTTCAAGGAACTTCAAGACGATCACCTGCTGTTGGATGGGGGTGAGGTGACTGATGGCCGCCCGAAGCCGTTGCTGAGCGAGCCGTTTCTCCACAACCGCGGTTGGATCATCCGGGGCGGCCATCAGCCCCTCCTCTAACGGTAGCCCCTCGGCGTGGGACCGCTGGCGAAGGTGGTCCACGGCCAGGTTGTGGGCTACACGGTAGAGCCAGGCCGAGAGGTTGTCCCTAGGGCCTTTGCCTCGCTCTATGGCGTCCAGGAGCCGGGCGAAGACCTCCCCTGTGATGTCCTCGGCCAGGGGCCCATCGCCCAAATACCGGAAGATGTACCGGTAGATGGGAGGAGCGTACTTGTCGTAAATGCTGGCCAGGGCATCCAGGTCAAAAGCCTGTGCTCGCTCAAGCAACAGCCCGTCGTCCTGCACCAAACGGCTCCTTTCCCGCCTCGTGCACTTGTTCTGACGTCCGAGAGCCGAGGAGGTTACGGCCCGGGGCTTCTGGCGCGCCCCCGCGCTCCAAGGCGGCGAGGACCTGCTGCGGCAGGTCCTCCCGGGTGTGGGCTGCCACACGCAAGATGCGCACGGGATGGTAGAGGGGGGCCATGGCCCGGAGGAGGGGGGCGATGAACCCCGTGCGCACCACGAGGAGGAGCGGCTTCCCCCCTTCCGCCCGGCGGCGCAGGGCGGGCAGGGCAGGGGCCAGCCCCTCCCCCAGCCAGAGTTCCAGGGGGCCGATCTCGTCCACCAGGAGGAGGCCCGGCCCCTCCGCCTCCCCCTCCAACACGGACACGGCCCAGCGCACGGCCGCCGGGTCAAAGGTATAGGGGCCGAGGCGCGTCCCCTCGCCCCCCTCCAGGCGGGCGAGCGTCTGCCGTGCCCCGGTCGCCAGGTCCACCGCCTGGATGGCCAGGCGCTGGCCCTGGGGCCCGAGAACCCCCACCGAGAGGAGGCCGGCCACAGGGATGCCCAGCGCCCGACACCCCTCCGCCACCTTCCGGCAGACGGTCGTCTTCCCGGAACCGACGTCGCCCGTCAGGAGGAACATCGCCCCCGCCCCACCGATTCCAAGAGGCACAGCAGGAGGCCCCACATGACGCCGGCGTAGGTCCGCGTGCCCGCCAGGAGGCCAGCGAAGGCCCGGGTGGCGCGGGGGTTGCGCACGCCCAAGCGGAAACACGCGCCCGGCCAGCGGTAGAAGACGGCGGCCAGGAAGCGAGCCGCCCGCATCTCCCGGTCCATGAACTGCCGGATGCGCTGGGTGTAGCCTTCCACGCGGCCGGAGAGGATGGTCCTCGCCGCCTCCGAGGCGCTCCAGAGGGCGTAGCGCATCCCCTCGCCGAAGAAGGGGTCCACCAGGCCCGCGGCATCCCCGACGAGCAGGGCGCGCCGGCTGTGCAACCGGGGAGCAGGGCGGTACAGGGGCAACGGATGCCCCCGGACCGAGGGAAGGGCGAGGCCCAACTTCGCCATCTCCTCTTCCAGGCGGCGGCGCAGGTGGCGGGGTCCCGGGCCGCCGAAGGTCCCAATGCCCACCGAGAGGTGGTCCGCCTTGGGGAAGGCCCAGGCGTAACTCCACGGGCCAGGGCTCAGGACGAACGTCGCCCTGGACCGCCAGGGGGCCATCTCCCCCGCGGGGGGCGGGACTTCGGCCGCCAGGGCGCTGGCCAGCGGGAAGCGCAGGTCCGGGAAGAGGGCTCGCCGCACCCGCGAGGCCGCCCCATCGGCCCCCACGAGGAACTCCCCCTGACACGTCCACCCTCCCTCCACCGTGACGACCACCCCATCCTCCCCTTCCTCCACAGCCGAGACCGGGCAGCCATCCCGCACCTCGGCTTTGGCCTGGGCCAGGAGGAAGGCATCCAGGCGATCCCGCATCACCATGCCCACAGGCGGCCCAGGGAGGTCCATGTGGACCACCTGGCCCCTGTAGGTGTAGATCACCCTGCGGACCTGGTCCTCCAGGACCGGGTCCAAGGGGAAGGGCAACAGGGCCTGGGCGGCCTGGGGCAGGGCCCCGCCGCACGGCTTGTAGCGGGGCAGGCGCTCGGCCTCCAGGACCAGGACCCGCGCCCCTGCCTGCCCCAGGAAGAAGGCCGCCGCGGCCCCGGCACACCCCGCGCCGACGATGACGACGTCGTACCGGGCCGACATCTGCCTCTACATGTCGGGGCGGAACATCCGGTCGAACTCGGTTTCCAAAAGTTCGCGGTGCGTGACCTCTTGCTGCGCCAGGTGGCGGAACAGGGCCTTGACCGCCGGGTCCGTGGTCGTGCGGTAGACCCGCATGTAGAACTCGTAGGCTTCTTTCTCCCGCTCAATGGCCAGTTTCCAGGCCTCTTCCAACGAGAGTTCTTCGGCGGACATGGTTCCCTCCAACGATGTCGGTGACAGGGTTGGCTACATCTGCTCCGGGGCGCTCATCCCCATCAGGTGGAGCGTGCGCGCCAGCACAGCCTTGGCCGCGCGCACCAGTTTCAGGCGGGCCAGGGTCAGGTCGGCATCCTCCGGCTCCGAGGAGAGGACCCGGCAGTCGCGGTAGAACAGATGGAAGGCGTTGGCCAGGTCCATGGCGTAGTAGGTCAGGTGGTGCGGGGCCAGTTTCTGCACCGCGGTCTCCACCACCTCCGGGAACTGGACCATCAGGCGGATGAGGGCCAGTTCCGAAGGGTGGGTGAGGAGGCTCACATCCCCGGCCTGCGGGTCGTAGGCGTCGCCCGCCTTGCGCAGGATGCTGGCAATGCGGGCGTGGGCGTACTGGACGTAGTAGACCGGGTTCTCGCTGGACTGCTGTTTGGCCAGGTCCAGGTCCAGGTCCATCTGGCTGTCGGCGGACCGCGAGAGGAGGAAGAAGCGCACCGCGTCGGCGCCGATCTCCTCCACGATCTCGCGCAGGGTGATGATGTCCCCGGTCCGCTTGGAGAGGCGCACCGTTTCGCCGCCCCGCTTCAGGGTGACCAACTGGTAGAGGAGGAGGGTCAGCCGCTCCGGGTCCAGGCCGAAGGCCTGCATCATGGCCTTCATGCGGGGCACGTGCCCCTGGTGGTCCGCCCCCCACACATCTATGACCCAGTCAAAGCCGCGCTTGAGGAACTTATCGTAGTGGTAGGCGATGTCGGAGGCGAAGTAGGTCGGGGCACCGCTCTGGCGCACCAGGACTTCGTCCTTCTCCACCCCAAAGCGCGTGGCCAGGAACCAGACGGCCCCTTCCCGCTCCGCCACGTAGCCCCGCTCCCGCAGGTAGGCGAGGACGTGGTCAAAGGTGCCATCTTCGTACAGGCTGCTCTCGGAGAACCAGCAGTCGTAGGTGATGCCCAGGAGGCGCAGGTCCTCCCGGATGGACTCCACCATGTACCGGAGGCCGATCTCCCCGAGGGCGGCCAGGGCCTCCTCCCGGGGCACCCTCAGGAAGCGGTCCCCCGACTCCTGGGCGATGCGCCGGCCCAGGTCCACCATGTAGGTCCCCTGGTAGCCCCCCTCGGGGACCTGGACGTCCTCCCTCCCCAGGGCCTGGGCGTAGCGGGCGAAGAGGGTCTCGGCGAAGAGCCCGGTCTGGGTGCCCCGGTCGTTGATATAGTACTCCCGGTGGACCTGGTATCCCGCGGCCTCCAGGACGTTGGCCAGGGAATCGCCCAGGACGGCGTTGCGCCCCGAGCCCACCGTCAGGGGGCCAGTGGGGTTGGCGCTCACGTACTCCACCTGGA
>DAOTYM010000298.1:0-2014 GCA_034434775.1 Anaerolineae bacterium
CGTGGCCAGCAGCACCGCGTACCCCGCGCCCAACCCCAGCGCGAGCCCCAGGGCCTCCAGGTACTGCTTGCCCACCGCCGTGAGGGCCGTGCCGATGAGGAAGTTGGGGAAGGTGAAGACCACAGCCCACCCCAGGAGCCGCAGGATCTCAGCCGACTCGGCCAGGCTCTCCCCCAGGAGGATGGCCACGATGGGCTCCGCCAGGAAGGAGAGGCAGACGGCCAGGGGCAGGCTGAGGATGACGAAGACCTTCAGCGATTTGCCGAAGGCGCTCGCAAAGCGGGCTGGGGAGCGTGCCGCCCGGTGCGAGAGGACGGGCAGGATGGACCCCACCATGGACATGGGGATGATGCGCATCTGCTCCACCACCCGCAGGGGGCCGTAGAGGATGCCCGCCGCGGCATCCCCCTGCCAGGTGGCCAGGAGGACCACCCCGCCCCGCCAGATGTACCGCCGCAGGAGGAGCGAGAGGCCCACGGGGAACGACTCCCGGAAGAGCCGGACCATGCCCCGCACGTCCCCGGAGAATCCCAGGCGGGCGAAGCGGCGGGCCGTCAGCCACCAGCCCAGGAAGAACCGGGCCACGTTGGCCGCGAGGGTTGCCGCGAACACCCCCATCAGGCCCAGGTTCAGGAAGATGGCCCCCAGGGTCAGGACCAGGATGAGCACCTGGGCCCACGTCACCACCGCTGCCTGGTACTCCATCTGCTGGTAGGCCCGGAAGACGGAGTTGAAGAGTTCCGTCAGGTTGAAGACGATCTGGCTCACGGCGTAGACCCAGATGGCGGCCCGCACCTCCGGCACCATGCCCGGGTCCCTGGTGTTGAAAAGGATGATGCCCATCACCAGGCCCGAGAGGAGCATCCGCAGGGTCCAGGCCATGGCCAGGTGGTCGTCCGTGCGCTCTGGCTCCTGGGCCACCTCCCGCACCAGGATCTTGGAAAGGCCCATCTCCGAGAGGACGACGAAGATCTCGCAGAAGGAGATGACGTAGCCGTAGCGCCCGAACCCCGCCTTGCCCAGGTAGCGCGCCAGGAGGGCCACGACGACCAGGCTCACGCCGCTGGTCAGCACGTTGGCGTAGAGGAGCAAGGCCGAGTTGACGGCAATCCGTCTCGCCCTGGTGCTCACGAGAACCCCCTCAAGGATTTCACAGAGGACACAGAGGGTGTTTCCTCTCTCTGTGCTCTCTGTGGTATCGGACTTCCCCTAACCGTGGAAGTACGGGATGACGTACCCCACCAGGCAGACCAAATCCAGCGCGACGAAGGCGACGACGAAGGCCACAGCCCCCCGCCGGGCCCACGCCTCCGGCACCCACGCCCGCCACCCCAGGGTGAACGAAGCCGCCGCCGGGAAGAGGGCTGGCAGCAGGTAGCGCCCCTGGGGCTGCCAATCCCGGATGAGGATGGGCAGCAGGTTCTGAAGGGCCGCCAGGAGGAGCGCCAGGGCCAGCCAGCCGCACGCCCAGCGCTGCCACGGTTCCGCTGCCCCCTGCACCCACCAGCGGACCCAGCCCGCCGCGGCCACCAGGGTGGCCAGGCTCAGGAGCAGGTACCACCCCGCCGAGAGGGGGACCGTCAGCCACCCAAAGTTACCCCAAAACCCCGCAAAGGTCAAAACGGCGTAGAGCGCGAGCCGCGCCCAGGCCATCGGGTCCCGGCGGAGGACGCTGGGCAAGGAGGTGCACCATGCCGCCCATTGCTCCAGCCTGCGGATCGCGCCAGGCCCCAGCCACAGGCGCAGGGCCTGGAGCCCCCGCCTCCACCGGACGGCGAGGGACTCCCCCAACGTCGCCGCCTCCTCTGCACCGCCGTTCCGCAGGAGGTTCGCCGCCGTCCCCTCCACACGGAGGGCGGCGTCGTCAAAGTCAAGGCGGCCCTGTTCCGCGGGGTCCTCTCCGGTCCCAGGGGCGAGGACGGCCTTCACCACCTGAGCCTCTGGCGGGACCGGGCACCGCACCTCCACCCTCTGCCAGGCCTCCCCCACCTGGAAGGCTGCGAGGCACTTCTCC
>DAOTYM010000299.1:0-9341 GCA_034434775.1 Anaerolineae bacterium
CTCCGCTCCTTGTGGGCGATGGCGTCCAGGTCGGCCACGATGCAGCGGTCGGTGACGATGGGCACGAACTCCACCAGACCCAGTTCGGTCCCCTTCTGGAGGGCGAACTCAAAGTGCCGGCCCTTGAGCACCGCCTGGTAGAGGGTGATCTTGGTCTTGGGCTCGGCCGTGGCCAGCCGCCGGGCGATCACCTCGCCCCGGCCCTCTTCGGACGAGAGGTCCTGCAGCCGCACCACGGCCTCCCACCCGGAGTTGTCCAGGAGGATGACCTCGTCCCCGGGCTGCAGGCGCAGCACCCGGCTCACCTGGTGGTAGACCTGCCCCTTCAGGACCACCTGTTCCCCCTGCAGCCATTCCGGGGGGACGAAGAAGCGCGGTGTGGTCATGGCCTCACCCCTTCTGGCCCACCAGGGCGGCCCACTCGCCAGCCTCCCGCCGCTCCACCACGGCGAGCCCGCCCTCGCGGAACGTCTGGGCTACATGCGCTTCCTGGCGCACGAGGAAGCCGGAGGCGATGAGGACCCCGCCCGGCACGAGCCACCCCGGGAGGCCCGCACGCAGCATCCGCACCACCGGCTCGGCCAGGATGTTGGCGACCACCCCCTGGAAGGGACCCCCCAGGCCCTCCAAACCGAGCACGGGCGCGCCCCACTCGTTGTCCTCGCCCCCGGGCACGGTGCCCCATTGGACCTGCACGGCCCCTTCCAGGCCGTTGCGGGCCACGTTCCCGCGCGCCGCGCGCACGGCCAGGGGGTCGGCGTCCAGGGCCACCACCTGCGCCGCACCCAAGGCGGCCGCGGCGATCGCCAGGATGCCCGACCCCGTGCCCACGTCCAAAAGGCGCGTCCCGGGCTGCAGGTGGGCTTCCAGGAGTTCCAGGCAGAGGCGCGTGGTCTCGTGGAGGCCCGTCCCGAAGGCCAGCCCTGGGTCCAGGCGCACCACCCGCTCGCCTGGCCGGGGGGCATAGGCCTCCCACGAAGGGACGATGGCCAGGGTGCGGCCGATGTGCTGGGTGCGGTAGGCCCGCTTCCAGGCCTCGGCCCAGTCGTCAGGCTCCAGGCGGCGGAAGGTCGGCTCGGGGAGGTCCGGGTAGAGGCGCTGCAGGAGCGCGAGCCCGAGGGCCAGTTCTTCCCGCGCCCTCTCGCCGGACGGGTCGGCGGGGAGGTAGGTCTTGAGGCAAGCCCGGCCTTCGCCGGGGACCTCTTCCAGCACTGCGCCGCCCCGGCCCCACCGCTCAAAGAGGGGCACGGCGGCGGCCAGGGCCTCCAGGGCCGTGCTGGCGATGGACACTTCCACCCAGGCCAGGCTCTCCGGTGTGGGGGGACTGGCCTCGTCCAGGGCCTCAGGGCTTGAAGGCATCGCCGATGGCCTCCAGCACCCGCTCCCAGAGGGTCTTCTCGTTCTGCGGCACAACCTCCCGCCCGAGGGTGCGCCCCAGTTTCATGAAGAGGTCCCGCTGCTCGGGGGTGAGGCGGGTGGGCACCACCACCTGGACCACCACGTACTGGTCCCCACGTCCGTTCTGCCGCAGGTGCGGGACCCCCTTGCCGCGCAGGCGGAAGGTCTGGCCGGTCTGGGTGCCCGGCGGGATGGTCAGTTCCACCTCGCCGTCCAGCGTGGGCACCCGGACCTTGTCGCCCAGGGCGGCTTGGGCGACGTTGATGTTGAGTTGCAGGTAGATATCGTCCCCGCGGCGCTTGAAGTAGGGGTGCTCCCGCACGGAGAGGACAACGTAGAGGTTCCCCGGCGGGCCCCCGCGCAGGCCGGGCTGGCCCTCGCCGGCCAGGCGGATCTGAGTCCCGTCGGTGACCCCTGGAGGGATCTCCACGGCCAGTTTGCGGGTGACGGGGACCCGCTTCGCCCCGCGGCAGACGGTGCAGGGGGTGACCACCACCTCGCCTGTCCCGCCGCAGCGGGGGCAGGTGTTGACGCTGACGAAAGAGCCCAGGAGGGATTGCTGCACCCGCCGCACCTCGCCAGTGCCGTTGCACTGGGGGCAGCGGATGGGCTGGGTGCCCGGCTCGGCGCCGGTCCCCTGGCAATGGGGGCAGGTCTCCAGGCGGGTGACCTCAATCTCCTTCTCGCAGCCGAAGACCGCCTCCTCAAAGTCCAGGGTGAGGGTGACCTGGATGTTCTCGCCCTTGACCGGGCCGCGGCGGGCGCTCGTCCGCCGGCCGAAGCCCCCGAAGAGGCCCTCAAAGAGGTCGTCAATGCCGCCGAAGCCGAAATCCCCGAAGCCGAAGTCGCCGAAGCCGCCCATGCCCGAAAGGCCAGCGCGCCCGAAGCGGTCGTAGGCCGCCCGCTTCTCCGGGTCGGAGAGGACTTGGTAGGCCTCGTTGATCTCCTTGAACCGCGCTTCGGCCTCCGGCGACTTGTTCACGTCCGGGTGGTATTGGCGGGCCAGCCGGCGGTACGCCTTCTTGATCTCCTGTTCGCTGGCGTCCCGCGGGACGCCCAGGATCTCGTAGTAGTCCCTGCCGTCGTCCATGAGGTCCATCGCCCTTGCAGAAGGCCAGGGATGGAGCGTTGTGCCCTGGCCCTTCGCACCCTTGTCTGAGAGGCCGGTCTTAGCACTCTCCGTGGGAGAGTGCTAAAATCCTACAACGTAGGTTATCATGAAGGGGGAGATTTGTCAAGCCGGCCCGCGCCCGGTTCCGAGCCCCGGTTTTGGATCGGCGGCCGAAAGGGCGTCCTACGAGGGCTCCAGCGTCTGGACATTCCCCCTATCTTGGGGTATACTCCACCGCCAGAACCCGAACGTCTCATCCAGGTCTCTCAGGCCTGTTGCAGCCCATCGGAGGAGGAACGCACATGGTGGACCGAACCTTCCCTGGCCGCGGTCGGGTGGCCGTCCTCAAGACCACCCCCGAGACCGTCCTGGAGGACTACGCCCGCCTCATGGAGATGGCCGGCTTCCAAGAGGCCCTGCCCAAGGATAAGGAGACCATCCTCAAGGTGAACATCTCTTGGCAGACCTGGTACCCGGCCTGCTCCACAACACCCTGGCAGTTGGAGGGCGTCATCCGCGCCCTGCTCCAGGCCGGGTACACCAAACTGATCGCCGCCCACAACCGCACCGTGGTGGTGGATGCCTACGTGGGCGAGCGGAACAACAAGCACCGCATGGTGGTGGATGCCTACGGCGTGCAGAACGTCCACCTCTACGAGCCCCACGTCAAGTGGGTGCGCTACGAGCCCAAGACCCCCTTCCTCGTCCTGGACAAGATCTACCCCGAGGGCGTCCTCATCCCCGAGATGTTCATCGGGCGCAACATGGTGCACCTGCCCACGGTCAAGACCCACGTCTTCACCACCATCACCGGGGCGATGAAGAACGCCTTCGGGGGGCTGCTCTCGGAGCGGCGACACTGGACCCACAGCGTCATCCACGAGACCCTGGTGGACCTCTTGATGATCCAGCAGGACATCCACCCCGGCCTCTTCGCCGTCATGGACGGGACCTTCGCCGGGGACGGGCCGGGCCCGCGGGCCATGCGTTGGCACGAGAAGGACATCATCCTCGCCTCCGCCGACCAGGTGGCCATTGACGCCGTCTCGGCCAAACTCCAGGGCTTCAACCCCATGGACCTCCCCTTCATCCGCATCGCCCACGAGATGGGCCTGGGCGTGGGCGACCCGCGCGAGATTGAGATCGTCGGCTACGACATCTCGGCGGAGGACTGGGGGTTCGTCCAGGAGGACACCTTCGCCAGCCGCGGCCAGAAACTGATCTACCACGGCCCGCTGAAGCCCTTTGAGGGGCTCCTGCTGCGGTCGCCCCTGGTCCCCTGGTCGTACGTGGCTTCCAATTTCTACCACAACGTCTACTGGTACCCGGTGGTGGGCCGGAAGCGGGTGCAGGCCGCCCTGGAGACCAAGTGGGGCCGCCTCTTCCGCGAGTACGGGGATGGGACCGTGGTCCTGCCCGGCGTGGAGGCCAAGACGCTGGCCACCGCGCTGGGGCTGGCCGCAGGGGCCGTGGGGGTGGCCGGCCTCCTGGCCTGGGCGATGCGCCGCCGCAAATAGGCCGCGGCGCTCCGGTGTGGACCTCCCTCCCGTGAGCCGGCCCGGGCCGGCTCACGGCGCGTGGCGAAGCCTCGGAGGGCGACGGTGGGCTTCGTGCAGTTCCTGCTGGGCATCTTCTTTTCCGGCCTCGTGAGCGTGGTGCCGGCCCTCCTGTATGCCTTCCTCCTGTGGTGGGCCGACCGCTACGAGCGAGAGCCGCTGGCGCTGGTCGTCGCCGCCTTCCTGTGGGGCGCGGGTCCGGCGGCCGCCCTGGCCCTCATGGGGGAGGCCCTCCTGGACCTTCCCATATCTGTCCTGGGCCTCGGCCTGGCTGGGGAGATCGCCAGCGCCAGCGGGACGGCCCCCCTGGTGGAGGAGACGGTGAAGGGGCTGGCCCTGGTCGGCCTCCTCTTCTTCTCCTACCGCGAGTTTGACGATGTGCTGGACGGCATCGTGTACGGTGGGGTGGTGGGGTTCGGCTTCGCCATGACGGAGAACTTCCTGTACTTCCTCGGCGCCTTCCTCTCCGGGGGAGTGGGCCAGTGGGCGCTTCTCGTGGTCGTGCGCGGCGTGGTGTTCGGCCTGAACCACGCCTTCTACACGGCCTTTACCGGCGCGGGGCTGGGCCTCGCCCGCCAGTGGGGGCTCAGCGGCCGGGGGCTCGCCGTGGCCGTGCTCGGGTACGTGTGCGCCCTGGCCTTCCACGGGATCCACAACCTGGGCAGCACCCTCTCCAGCGCGGCGCCCCTGGCCCTGCTCCTCAGCCTGGTGAGCGACGCCGGGGGCATCCTGGTGGTGCTGGCCATCCTGGTCCTGGCCCTGCGGCGGGAGCGCCAGTGGATCGCCGAGGAACTGAAGGGGGAGATCGGAGAGGTCCTGACGGAGGAGGAGTACACCTGCCTCCTGACGCCTGGGCGTGCCGCGCGCCGCCTGTGCTGGCCCCTGGGCGGGCGTCGGGCGGAACTCCTGACGGAACTCGCCTTCCGCAAAGCCCAGGCCCGCGGGGCCGGGCGCGACCCGGCCCACGACCCCTCGGTCCTCGCCCTGCGCCAGAAGGTCGCCGGCCCGCCCCAGGGGGCCGCCCCTTCCACAACCTGACGAGGAGGAGATCCGACACCATGGCCCAGAAACTCCGAGGAACGGTCCTGGTCTGCGCGCCCCTGGCCGAGGAAGCCCTGGCCCTCCTGAGGCAGGAAGTGGCCGTGCGGGACCTGCGCCCCCAGACCAAAGAAGCGCTCATGGCCGCGCTGGGGCCGGACGTCGTGGCCCTGATCATGGGGGTGCAGCCTGTGGTGGACGGGGAGGTCATGGACCGCGCTCCCAACCTCCGCGCCATCGGGCGCAAGGGGGTGGGGGTGGACAACATTGACCTGGAGGCAGCCCGGCAACGGGGCATCTACGTGCTGAACACCCCCCTCGCGCCGGTAGAGCCAGTGGCGGAACTGACCTTGGGGTTTATGATCGCCCTGGCCCGGGGCCTGGTGCGGGTGGACTGCGCCACGCGCCAGGGCGACTGGGAGGTCCGCCTGCGGCACAAGGGGCCGGAACTGCTGGGCAAGACCCTGGGCCTGGTGGGGTTCGGGCGCATCGGCCAGCGGGTGGCGGAACTGGTGCAGCCCCTGCGCATGCGGGTCCTGTACTACGATGCCTGCCGCTACCCCGAGGCCGAGGCGCGGCTGGGGGCGGTCCCCGTGCCCCTCACCACCCTCTTCCAGGAAGCCGACTGGGTCTCGGTGCACCTCCCCCTCACGGAGGAGACCCGGCACCTCATCGGCCGCGACCTCCTCGCCCTCATGAAGCCATCGGCTTACTTCATCAACGTGGCCCGGGGGCCGGTGGTGGACGAGGATGCGCTGGTGGAGGCCCTCCGGGAGCGGCGCATCGCCGGGGCTGCCCTGGACGTCTTCGCCCACGAGCCCCTGGCCCCAGGGCACCCCCTCTGCGGCCTGGACAACGTCATCCTGACACCCCACATTGGAGGGCTTTCCCAGGAGGGGGAACTGGCCATGTCCATGGTGGCCAGGGACGTCCTCGCCGTGCTGGAGGGGCGGGAGCCGGCGCACGCCGTGGTGCGGCCAGAGCCACCGGCCCCGCCGCTCAGTAGTGGTAACACCGCCGGATGAGGCGCGTCGGGACCCCCGAGAGGAACCGCGAGGGGTTGCGCCGCCGTTCCCCTTCCCCGCGCACGGAGGTGAGGGCCAGCCACTCCCGGGCGCGCGTCATGCCCACGTAGAGGACGCGCCGCTCTTCCGCCAGGCGCTCCGCCCCCTGGGCCGTCCAATAGGGGATCTCGCCCTCCTCCACCCCCACGATGATCACCGCCGGGAACTCCTTCCCTTTGGCGTTGTGGAGGCTCATCAGGGTCACCACGTCCTCGTCCGGGCGGTAGGCGTCCTCCCCCGTGGCCGTGGCCAGGTAGTCCAGGAAGGCCGGGAGGGACGCATCCCGGCTGAGGGAGGCGAAGAGGTCGGCGCGCTCCTCCCACTCCCGCCGCAGGGAATCCCAGCGGTGGTCGGAGACGGAGGGGGTGGGGGGCTCCCGTTCCAATGCGGCCAGATGGCGGCTGGCCTCAAATCCCAGGGGGTTCGGGAGCGCCTCCGAGAGGCGCTGGATGGCCCTGCGGGCGCGCCAGCGGCCGACGACCCGCCGCGCGGCCTCCCGGAGCATCCCGTGCTCGCCCTGCGCCTGCTCCCCCCTTGAGGCGTCGGCGATGGCCACGAGGGGCAGGTACTCCACCAGGGACTCCAACTCCTTCTGCCGGCGGTTCTCGGCCAGGAGCGCGAGGAGGAGGTCCGCCGTGGCCTCCGCGTCCGGGAGAGCCCTGTGGGCCTCCTGGTGGGGCAGGCGGAAGTGCTCCAGCAGGGCGGCAAGGCTGTGCGGGAGCCGCGGGAAGAGGCGGCTCGCCACCTCGCGGGTGTCCAGGGTGGGGTGCGTCAGCCCTCGCCCCAGGAGGCGGCCCATCTCCCGGTCCAGGATGACGTTGTCAAAGAGGGCCACGTTGTGCCCCACCAGGATGGCATCCCCCAGGTAGGCCAGGAACTGGGGGAGGACTACCTCCATCGGAGGCGCGTCCCGCACCTCTTCCTGCGAGATGCCGTGCACCTTCTGGGCCTCGCGGGAGATGCGGCGGGAAGGCCGCACCAGCGTGTGGAAGGGTGCTCCCACCCGCTGGCCTCGGTCCAGGGTCACCGCGGCGATCTCCACCACCTCGTCGCAGTGGGGCGAAAGGCCGGTGGTCTCCAGGTCGTAGACCACGAACCGCTCCTGGTCCAGGGTCTCAAAGGAGCCCAAGAGGGCCTGCGCAAGCCTCCAGGCCTGGAGGGCGATGCCGTACCGAGTGCCTCCGGCCTGCCTCTCCCGGAGGACCACCGCGCGCTCCTCGCCCTTTGGGGATGGGGGGCCTCCCTCACCCCACTGGATCCGGAGTTCCGCTTCTCCTGGGGCGGTGGGCTGGACGACGGACAGGGGCGGGCTCTCCAGGAGGTAGGTCTGCAATGCATCCTGCAGGAGGAGCCCGCCCAGTGCGGCATCCAGCGTGCCCACTGCGGTCAGGGCGAGGGGCTGGCCCGCGTCCAGGGCCCGGCGGATGGCCTGGGCTTCGTCCCGCAGGTCAAGGAAGGCGGCGAAGCCCAACAGGGTCTCCCGGTCCTCCTCGCGGTACGGGGAGCGCAGGTCCTGCAGCACGCCGAAGAGGCGTCGCACGGCCTGGGGGGCTGGGGCCTGGGCCAGATGGGCCCGCAGGGTGTCGCAGATGTGCACGAACTCGCCCACAGCCGCCCGAGTGAGGGGGCTGACCTCCGGGTACCGGTCCAGGCGGCGGGCCAGGTCCACGAGGGTCAGCCCCTCCCGCTGGGCGAGGCGTTGGAACTGGAGCATGGTCAGTTCGTCCACGAGGACGCGCGGGAAGGTCAGCGCGGCCTTGAAGGCTGGGTCGGCCAGGTGGCGGAGGAGCTGCAGGTGGCGCAGGACCTCCTCCGAGCCGGGGTGCTGGAAGAGGCCCCTGCGGCGGATGCGTTGGAAGGGGATGCCGGCCAGGGCAAGGGCCTGCTCCAGGGGGTCGCCGCGGCGGTGGGTGCGGTAGAGGATGGCGATATCCCCAAGACGGCGCCCCTCCCGCACCAGGTGCTGGATGGCCTCCACCACCCAGGCCGTCTCCTGCTCTGGCCGGGCGAAGAGGTGGTGGGTGACGGGCGCGTCCGCTTTCGGGCCCTCTACGATGGCCGAGGGGCGCTGCTGCCGCCCCTCCACTCCGGAGATGATGGCCTGGGTGGCGGCCACGATGGGGCCAGCAGACCGGTAGTTGCGGCGCAGGTACAGGCGGCTCGGCTGGTAGTCTGCGAGGAACCGCTCTACAAGCGCGGGGTCTCCTCCCCGCCAGCCGTAGATGGACTGGTCCTGGTCCGCCACCACCATGCACTCGGCCTCTGGTGGTGGGGCCAGCAAGGTGAGGAGCGCGTACTGGCTGGGGCTCGTGTCGTGGTACTCGTCCACGAAGACGTAGCGCCACCGGCGCTGCACCGCTTCCCGCACCTGAGGGACGGTGGAGAGGAGTTCCACGGCCCGCAGGATCAGGTCGTCAAAGTCCAGGGCGTTGAAGGCCGCCAGCATCTCCTGGTACCGCGCGGCGATGGCAGCCCAGGCCTGGTCCTCAGGGGCGGGCTCCTGCGGGGGGAAGCGGCTTTTCTGCCAGGTGATGAAGGTGCGCAACTGCTCCAGTTCGTACAGGGTGGAGTAGCGGTACCACCCCTCCTGGCCCAGCGCGGCCGCCAGGACCTCCTCCTGGGCCACCTCGTCAAAGACCACGAAGTGCGGGGGGAGGCCGATCTCCTGGCCGTGCTCCCGGAGGAGGCGCAGGCACAGGGAGTGGAAGGTGGAGATCCAGACGTCCCGCGCCTCTTCCCCGGCCAAGGCCCCGAGCCTGTTCCGCATTTCCTCGGCAGCCTTGTTGGTGAAGGCGAGGCCGAGGACCTCCTCGGGCCGGGCGCGGCCCGTAACCAGCAGGTAGGCCATGCGGTGGGTGATGGCGCGGGTCTTGCCGCTTCCGGGGCCGGCCACCACCAACGCGGGCCCCGGGCCGTGGAGGACCACCGCCCGCTGCTCGTCGTCTAGAGATGCCAGAATGCGGTCCGCAAGTTCCTGGGCCATAGCCCAAGTATAGCAGAGGCCGGGCCAGGCGCAAAGGAACAATCACCCACAGTGCAGGGCTTTCCAAAGTTCTGACGAAGGGGTATAATAGTGGCGAATCTGGGGCGAGGAGGTGTGGCATGAGCGAGGAGGTCCATCCCCACAGCCTTCTGGGACGGATCATGGCCCTGGTTCCAGACCCTCGGGGGCGG
>DAOTYM010000300.1:0-2481 GCA_034434775.1 Anaerolineae bacterium
ACGCCCCCCAGCATGGCCATCTGGGGCGAACTCAGCGCCACCCATACCAGCCAGAGCCCCAGGACCACCCCCCAGCGCACCCCCTGCGACCGCGTCCGGGAAGCCCACAGGCCCTCGTACCCCCAGAAGGTCCAGGGCAGGCCCCCCCACCCCACAGCGTGGCAGATGGCCTCCACCGTCACAAAGACCCGCGTCGGGAAGAGCGCGTACACCAGGCCAGCCACCAGGGCCCCAGCCCGTCCAACGCCCAGCCGCCGGGCGAAGGCCATGGCCCCCCAGCCCCCCAAGGCCATCGCCAGGGCGTGGAGGACCTTGAGCCACCCCTCCGGCGTGATCCCCGTCGCCAGCGAGGCCAGCGCCATCCCCATGTAGAGCGCCCAGGCGCGGGAGGTGAGGACCGGCTGGCCCGTCAGGACGAGGTGGTTCCAGGCCGAGAGGCCCTCTCCCTGCCGGAAGCGCCCCATGAGCGCCCAGACGTGCCCCAGTTCCGGCGTGAGTTCCAGGCGCGGGCTCCCCGGGAGCGCCCCGTTCCACCAGCCTCCAAGGAAGGCGAGCACCACACCAGCCAGCGCGAGGCAGGGTCCCGCTCGGACCACGACGTCTGGCACACGGCTCCTTTCGGACACCTCTGCCTGCAACCTCCGTAAGTCGCGCTGACCTCATCTCTACCCTTTACCCCTCTTCCGTTCTCCGCTCGTGGAGAAGGAAGGGGGTTGAGGGATGGGAGAGGTTCCTGCCCCCAGTGCCTTCGCCACCTCCTCCGACGGGAGGCACGAGATGAACCAACGCCGCTTGCCGCCGCGGGTCAGGGGGATCTCCTCCACTCGCTCCACAGCGACCTCCACGCCCGGCCCCGCGTAGCGCTGCACCTCCCGGAGGATGCGCGCCTCTTCCTCCGCTGAATACCGGTCGTTGGGCACCACACGCAGGACAATCCGGTCGGGCCGCTCCTGGACGAATTGGTACTGCTTCACCTCAGCGTGCATCATGAGCATTCCGAAGAAAGGCGAAGCCAGCACCTTCCCCGCCGAGGTGATGATCACGTCGCTGAGGCGTCCCTCTATGGCCCCGAGAAGCGGCAGGCCCCGGCCGCAGGGACACCGCTCCTCCGAAAGAACGCCCACGTCCTGGATGTTGTACCGGATGAAGGGCATGGCGTAGTTCTCCAAGTTGGTCAGCACCAACTGGCCCCGCTTGCCTGGTGGCAATGGGTTCCCCTCTGCATCCACCACCTCCACCAGGATGGATTCGGCGTTGATGTGGTAGCCAGGGTGACGCCCGCACTGCGCTGCCACTTCCATAGCCTCCGCACCGTAGGCGTCGTAGACAGTGCAGGCAAAGGCGTCTTCTATGGCCTCTCGGTGGTGGGGGTACAGCGTCTCTCCCAGCGTCAGCACAGCGCGGAGGGGCAGGGTCTCGCCCCTCTCCCGAAGGTGAGTAGCCAGGTAGTACAGGCTGGAGGCGTACCCCCGCATGACCTGGGGCCGGAACCGCCGGACACGCGCCAGATACTCTCCTGCATTCTCCTCGGAGAAGTCCAAAGCGGGCAGTTCCAGCACCCGGACCAGGCGCTGCTCCAGGCGGGTGAGCCAGCCACCCTGGTGAAATGCCCCGGGCACGCTGCGCGTCAGGTTGGCGTAGGGGACCCCGGGCCGCAGCCCCGCCCAGGCCCAATACCGGAAAATGATGGCCCAGCGCCGCGCCTTCTCATCCCGCGTGAGGTAATAGCGGAAAGGCTCCCCCGTAGAGCCACTGCTGGCCGAGACGAGCAGGCTCCGCCGGTCCACCCCCGCCGCCACGGTGCCGTGGGGGAAGGCCGCCCGGAGGTCTTCCTTGGTGGAGATGGGCACTCGTGCCAAGTCCTCCCACGTCCGGATGTCGTCCGGGGTGACCCCTGCTTCGTCCATCCGGCGGCGGTAGTAGGGCACCCGGCGGTAGGCGTGGTCCAGCAGGCGCTTGAACTTGCGCCACTGGAGCGCCCGGATCTCCTCCGGCGACCACCACTGGCTCGCCTCCAACTCGCGTACGTAGCGGGCCACAGGCATCCCCACCGCCCAGCCCACTGCGGGCATGGCCACCCGCTCCAAGAATGCCGAATACGCGCTCATGCTCCTCCTTCAATCCCACGGTTTCGCCGCACGCCCTTCGCCACCTCCCAATACAGGGCGCGGTACTGCTCCGCCACGCGCGGCGGCCACCACCGTTCAAGGGCCCGCTCCCGCGCCGCCGCGCCCATCCGCTGGCGCAGGGCCTCATCCCGCAAGAGCCGCACCGTCCGCTCGGCCAGGGCCTCCGGGTCGCCCGGAGGCACCACGAAGCCTGTCACCCCCTCCTCCACCATGTCCGGCACGCCCCCCACGGCCGTGGCCACGGCTGGCCGGCCGGCGGCCATCCCCTCGCAGAGAATCCCTGGCGCCGTCTCCTGGCGCGAGGAAAGGAGCACCACGCCGCACTCCGCATAGGCCTGCACCATGCCCGCCC
>DAOTYM010000301.1:0-4613 GCA_034434775.1 Anaerolineae bacterium
TGCACCCGGAGAACGTCCCCTGCCTGACCGCAGCAGGGTTCCATTGCTGCGTGCTGGCCAACAACCACGTGCTGGACTGGGGGTACGCAGGCCTCCGGGAGACGCTGGAGGTGCTGCACGAAGCCGGCATCCAGACGGCAGGGGCCGGCCTCACGGCGGAGGAAGCGCAGGCCCCGGCCGTACTGGAGGTCCCGGGGAAGGGGCGGGTGCTCGTCTTCGCCTTCGGCTTCGTGACCGGGGGAGTGCCCTCCAACTGGGCCGCGGCGGAGGACCAGCCTGGCGTCAACCTCCTGCCGGACCTCTCCGCCGAGACCCTGGAACGGGTTCGCCAGGCCATCGCCGCTGTCAAGCAGCCGCGGGATGTCGTGGTGGCCTCCATCCACTGGGGGAGCAACTGGGGCTACTCCGTCCTCCCCGAGGAACGGGCCTTCGCCCACCACTTGATAGACGAGGCCGGCGTGGATGTAATCCACGGCCACTCCTCCCACCACCCCAAGGGGCTGGAGGTGTACAAGGGGAAACTGATCCTCTATGGGGCCGGGGACCTCATCAACGACTACGAGGGCATCCCAGGGTACGAGCAATTCCGGCCTGATCTGACCCTGCTCTACTTCGCGCGCCTGGACATGGGGACACGGAACCTTGCCCAGATGGAGATGGTACCGATGCAGATGCGGCGGTTCCGCCTGCAGCGGGCGACCGCAGAGGATGCCCAGTGGCTGCAGGCGACGCTCGCCCGCGAGACCCGGGGGGCCGAGGTGCGGCTCGCGCCGGACGGGACGCTGTTCCTGGAGTGGGAGTAGGGCAGGGCACATGGGAACTTCTTTTTGACAACGGCGAACCCCGTGTGATATCCTCTCCCTGGAAACCCATCTCAGAGGGAGCATTGTCCATGTATCCGAAGAACGAGATCATGTTTCCCCATAAAAGCGTCCCCGCGCTGCGGCACATGCGGGGGCCGGAGTGGCAGGCCCTTGTGGAGCGGGTGGCGGCCCTGCCCGAGACCCACGAAGATAGCCTGGCCTTCTGCCTGATGATGATCCGCGTCTGCGAGTGCCTCAACTGCGACCTGGGGAGCTACAAGGCTTCCCTGGGGTGCAACACCTGTGCCCGCCGGGCCGCCGGCTCCAGCAAGGCCACCGACGAGATGCTCCTGGCCGAGTTTGAGCGGGCCCGGGAGGACGTCCGGCGCTACCTCACGGAAGGGATCCTCTGCATCCCCTCCGAGGAAGAACTGCCCATGCGCGAGGAAGAGGAGGAATACTACCTCCTGGACGAGGCCGAGGGGTAACCTCGGCACAGGCCAAGGCTTGTCAGGTGTGCAGCGCGCGTGGCGGCTGCACCTCACGTTGGTCGTTTACAGAGGGGCGAGGCCTGCCTCGCCCCTACGGGCCTCACCCTCCCCTGGCCTGTGTTGGGGGATGGGTGAGGTTTGTAGGGGCGATTCGTAAATTGCCCCTACCGGGTGTCGGCTGTGCAAGCGCCTCTACCCTCATCCTATCCAGGCTGTTTGTGGCAGGATAGGGGAGTTGAACCTTCGGGAGGGCGGCCGACGCACCATGGTAGGACGTGGAGCCATGTGGCGACGGGAAGGGGGCAGCGGGTTCGTTGAGTTCGCCCGGCTGGTGGAGGAGGCCCTGGAGGACCTGCCGCCAGAGATCCGCGAGCGGATGGAGAACGTGGAGGTCGTCATCGCCGATTGGCCCACCCGCGCCCAACTGCGCCGGGCGGGCCTCCGCCCCGGGCAGATGCTCTTCGGCCTGTACGAGGGCATCCCCCTGACGCAGCGCACCAGCGGCTACAACCTGGTCCCGCCGGACAAGATCACCATCTTCCGCGGCCCCATCCTGGCGGCCTTCCGCACGCCCGAGGAGATGCGCCGACAGGTCCGGCGCACCGTGCTCCACGAGGTGGGGCACCACTTCGGCCTGGACGAGGAGCACCTGCGCGCCCTGGACTACTGAGGCGCGCCGCCCCCTTCCACCTCCTGGAGTTCCGCCAGGCCGGCCTTCTCCAGGGCCCGGAACGCTTGCACCAAGAGTTCCACATCCCGCCCGCCGGATTCCATCTCCACCCGCTCGGCGATCTCCAGCACGGAGCGGGTGCCGTCGGCCCAGTACTCGGCCAGGGAGAAGAGCCTCCAGAAGTCGCCGGCGCGCGAGCGCAACAGGGCCTCCAGCGCCTCGCGGTCCTCGGGGGGGAGCCGGCGCAGCAGGAACCGGTGGGCGACCGGCCCCCGGTAGAGGCGTCGGGGCACAAGGCGCGCCGCTTCCCGTTCCCATGCGTCCAAGACGGGCGCCGGTGGCGGCGGGATTGCCTCCAGACCGAGGGCCCGCGCGTGGAAGGCGAGGGCCTCTTCCACGCGGGCCTGCTCCTCTTGGCGCCAGGCCCTCACTTCCGCCCGCCACCGGGCGACTTCCTCCGCACACCCCCCATCCAGGCGCAGGAGCGTCTCCAGGGCGGTTTCCTGCCGCTCCTGGAGGAAGCCCAGGCGCTTCTGGACCTCCAGCCAGTGCCTTCCCAGCGCGTCGGCGTCCCGCAGGGCCATCCCCTCGGTGAGGAGGCCCTGGGCCACGCGGCTCATCCGTGCCCGGAAGCGGGTCAACATCTCGTGGCCCAGCCAGCGCGCCTCCTCTGGCCCGGCATGTCCCAGGAACCAGGCGTAGGCCCCGGCGAGGGCGGCGGCCCGGGCCAGCATCTGGGGGTCCACCCGGTCGGGCGTGTCCTCCGTGGTGTGCCAGAAGCGGTCCGGCCACTGGATGAGCATGGGGGTGGGGATGCCCACGGTGGGGTCCGAGAGGATGTAGTGGTCGCTGCCGCCGGAGAAGGGGGAGACGGCGTGCCGGAACCCCGCCGGGCTGGGGAAGCCGGTGTGGGGCGCTCCGCCCAAGAGTTCCTCCCGCAGCCGCTCCAGGAGTTCCGGGGCGAAAGAGGCCAGGGCCTCCGGGGGCCGCTCAATGAGGAAGGTGCTGCCGCACTGCTCCTGGCGCTCGCCCACCATGTCCAGGTTCAGGCCAGCCACCATGCGGTGGACCTCCCTTTCCCGGGTGGCGAGGTAGGCGTAGGTGCCCGTCATCTCCGGCACCCACAGGAAGCGCACCCCCCGGTGCAGGGGAGGCAGGGCCCCTTCCCGGAGGAGCCTGTGGAGTGCCACCGCCGCCTCCAGGAGGGCAGCGGAACCCGAGGCGTTGTCGTTGGCGGCCGGCCGGGGGTGGCACAGGTGCGCCACCAGGACCACCTCCTCCGCGGACTGGCCAGGGATGAACCCCTCCACCACCTCAAAGGTCCCCTCGTAGTGGCGGCTCACCACCCGTGCCCGGACGCGGACGGGCGCCTTTGCCTCGCTGCGGGTGGCCTCGTGCCGCAGCCTGGCCCGCAGGGCCTCGCCCTGGCGCGGCGTCAGCACGAAGCCGAAGCAGAGGGGCTCGTCCCCCGCCTCCCACCAGAAGGAGACATAGTGGCGCACGTCCGGCAGGTCCATCCGCTCCCGCACGGGCGGGATGGGGCGCAGGCCGTGGTAGAGGATCCCCACCGCCCCCCGACGGCGCACCGCCTGCTCGTACACCTCCTGCACCTCCCCCTCGGCCAGGACCACCTTGCCAGCCACGTCCAGCCCTTCGTAATCCTCTGGGCGGTCGCCCCGGCCCACATCCACCACTTCGGCCTCGCCCTCAAAGGGCGCGCTGCGCTGGATGACGGAGATGGGGCAAGCGCTGAAGTCGGCCAGCCGTTGGGGCGGTCCTCCTGGGACCAAGAGGTCCAGGGTAGCCTCGTGGACCTCCCATTCGGGGCTCTGGATGCTGGTCCAGAAGGCGGTTTTGCCGTCGGCGGGGTAGGTGTGGAGCCGCGCCTCCACGCCCGCGGCCTGGAGCCGCGCCAGGACGTCCTCTGCGGCGGCCCGGAAGCCTGGGCTGGCCTGGATGCGGTGGTAGCGGGCCAGGTCGCAGACCGTCTGCCAGGCCCTCTCGCCCGAGACCGCATCCTGGAAGGCGCGCATGCATGCAGCGATGGAAAGGTCCACGGGGCACCTCCTTGGGCCTTCGGTGGTGGCTTTGCAACGCCCTCGCGCCCACGCAGACAGATGATACCACGGCCGCGCCGGGTCGTCAACTGGGCCCGTGGCGGGCAAGACATCGCTACCGGGTTGCTCAAGTGCAAAGGCGGGCACCTGCAGGGGCGATTCATGAACCACCCCTACAAACCTCACCCCATCCTCACCCCTTCCCTTTCCGCCTGCGGAGAGGGGAAGGGGGCCAGAGGGTTAGGGTGAGGTCCGGAGGGGCAGGGCATGCCTTGCCCCTACGGGCGGGCCCCCTGCACGGCCGCGTCGGCGCAGGCCGACGCCTTGCTTGAGCCCCGATTTGAATCGGTGGCCGAAAATGGTGGGGCGATTCATGAACCCGAACTCGCCTTCCGCCGCGCCAAATCCCATGAAGAATCGGTGGCTGAAAATGGAGGGGCGATTCATGAACCGCCCCTACAAATCCCCCGCCCACGGGCCTGTGTTGACCTCTCCCCCGCGCCTCCCCGAGGGGGGGCCCCTGCCAGCCGACGGCCCTTTTGCCCAGGCCCTTCCCGTATGTTATAATCTCGCGGCATCGGCACGCGAGGCC
>DAOTYM010000302.1:0-5305 GCA_034434775.1 Anaerolineae bacterium
CCTCCCTCAGGCCCGGTGAGCCTGCAGCATCTCCTGGACCTTCCGGAGCAGGCTGGGCATGTCGTAGGGTTTGGGGATGAACTGGGCGCGCACCTCGCCGAAGCAGGCGTCGTCGTAACTCAGGTCCAGCCGGCCGGTGGAGACGAGCACCGGCATCCCCGGCCGGGCCTGGCCGATGGCCGTGCAGAGGCCCGGCCCATCCAGGCCCGGCATCACCAGGTCCATGATGACCAGGGCGATCTCGTCCCGGCGTTCCTGGAACAGGCGCAGGGCTTCTATCCCATCCCCCGCGCTGAGGACCTGGTAGCCCGCGGACCGGAGCCGCCGCTCCAGGAGGCGCCGCATCAGGAGTTCGTCCTCCACCACCAGGATGACCTCGCCCCGGCCTCCCACCACTTCGGAGCGGGGCTTGGGGCGGGCCTCCTGCCGTTGGGCCGCCTCGGGCGTGGCGGGAAGGTGGACGGTGAAGGTGCTCCCCTCTCCCGGCTGGCTCTGGACCTCCACGAAGCCGCCGTACCGCTTGACGATGTTGTAGACGGTGGGGAGCCCCAGGCCGCGGCCCCGGGCCCGGGTGCTGAAGAAGGGCTCAAAGATGCGGCGCAGGGTCTCCCGGTCCATCCCCTCGCCGGTGTCGCGCACCCAGATGCGCACGTAGGGGCCGGGGCGCGAGCGCAGGTGCATGCGCACGGCCTCTTCGTCCAAGGTTTCGTTCTCCGTCCCCACGGTGAGGGTGCCCCCTTCGGGCATCGCCTCCACCGCGTTGAGGAGCAGGTTCATGAGCGCGTGCTCCAGTTCGCTGGGGTCGCCCTGGATCGTCCACAGGTCGGGGGCCAGGACCTTGCGCAGGTCCACCCGCGAGGTGGTCCGCTGGAGGATGCCCAGGAGTTCCTCCACCAGGGCGTTGCAGTTCACCGCTTCGGGGTGGAAGCGCCCGCCGGAGGCGAAGCGCAGGAGCCTCTCCGGCAACTGCTGGCCCCGCCGGACCACCTGGGCCATGGCCTGCAGGTCCTCCTGGAGCGCGTGGTCTGGGGGGAGTTCCATCTGAAGGGTGCTCACGTACCCCAGGAGCATGCCCAGGGTGTTGTTGAAGTCGTGCACCACCTGGCGGGAGAGTTGGCTCAGGGCCTCCATCTTCTGGGCCTCCTGGAGGCGCTCCTCCAGCGTGCGCTGGGCCGTGAGGTCCTCGTGGATCACCACGAGTTCCACGACGTTCCCCTCCGCATCGCGGATGGGCACCCCCTGCACCCGCAGGTAACGCTCCCGGCCGGCCAGGGAGCGGTACCACGAGTCCACCGGGGCGAAGGCCTCCCCCTGGAGGCCCCGTCGGTACAGTTCGTGGACGCCGGTCTCCACCACAGGGGGGACCTCCAGAATGTTCATGCCCCGCCGCTCTTCCGCGGTGGCCCCGACTATCTCCTCCAGGGCTGGGTTGATATCTATCACCTCGCCCCTGGGGTTGAGGCGCAGGATGCCTACCGGCAGGGCACGGATCAGGTTCTCCAGGTATTCCTTGGCCTCTTGCAACTGCCGCTCGCGCGCCACCCGTTCGCTCAGGTCGGTGACGACGGCCAGGGTGCCCACGTAGCGCCCATCTTCAAAGAGGGGCCGCGCGCTGATGGCGCAGGGGACGCGCGTGCCATCGGCCTTCAGGAGGCGCGCCGTGTACCGGTCGCTCTGGCCTGCGGGGCGGGTGGCGGTCCTCCGGCGCACCTCCTCCAGGTCCTCTGGGGCGATGAAGGCGGACCAGTGCTGGCCCACCATGGCCTCGGCGGGGCGCTCCAGCATCGCCGCCAGGGCCGGGTTGACGTAGGTGAGGATGCCCTCGGCATCCTCTACGGACAGGCCCTCCAGCATCTCCTGCAGCAGGCGCTCGTGGAACTCCTTGAGGCGGCGCGTCTCCTGGTAGAGTTCGGCGTTGCGCAGGGCCACCCCCGCCTGCCCGGCGAAGGAGCCCAGAAGGGAAGGTTCCCCTTCCGTGGGGGTGTAGGGGTGGGCGAAATCCAGGTTGAGGACGCCCCGCACCCGGCCATCGGCCACCACTGGCACGGCGATCCAGGCGCGGATGTAGGCCGTCGGGGGGTAGGTGACCCAGGCGCTGTAGGCGCGGGTGTCGGGGACGACCACCACCTCCTGGCGGTCCATCACCCGCTGGAGCCCTGGGTCCTGGTCTATCTGGATGCGCACCCGCCGCACCGCTTCCCAATCCGGGTAGCCGCGGCCGGCCACCGCCTGCAGGGTACGGCCCTCCGGCAGCATGAAGTTCGCGCTGTCGTAGGGCAGGAGCTCCCGCACCTGGTCCAGGATGAGGCCCAGGACCCGCTCTAGGTCCAGGGTGCTGGCCAGGGCTGCGGTGATCCGCTGCAGCGTCTCGGCGTGGCGACGCCGCTCCTGCTCCTGCTGGAGGAGCCGGGCGTTCTCCAGCGCGGCGGCCACCTGGAGGGCGAAGATGCCCAGGGGCGGGGCATCCTCCTCGGTGAAGGAAGGAGAGAGGGCCACCAGCACCCCCGTGGGCTCTCCTCCGAGGTGGAGAGGGGCGAAGATCGCCCGGTCGTCCGGGCGGACCACCTGCGCCCGGGCGAAGGCTCGGGCCAGGGGCGATGTGCCGAGGCCGCGTTCCACCCGCGCCGCAGGATCGGGCACGAAGAGGGCCTTCTGCTCCCGGAAGGTCTGGGCGATGGTGGGGTTGTGGTCCGGGTTCCAGGGGTAGTGCCTGGGCTCGCCTTCGGGGAGGGCTGCGCCCGCGGTGTGGGCAGCCAGGCGGAGGGAACGCCTCCCCTGGTCCAGCAGGAGGAAGAAGGCCCGCAGGCCGGCCTCCTCCAGGGGGTGCAGGGCTTCCTGGAGGATGGCTTCCGGGTCCCGCAGGCGCAGCAGGCGGACCCCCGCCTCCTCCAGGGCACGCCAGAGCCTCTCCCGGCGGCGCCGCTCCGTCAGGTCCCACAGGCGGGTGGAGATCCAGCGGAGGTTCCCCTCCCGGTCCAGATGCCCCACGGAAGAGGCTTGGGCCACCCGCACCTGCCCGTCCAACCCGCGGACCTCCACCTCGCCGCGCCAGGACCCGTGTTGCCGGAGGTGCTCGCGGATGGCCAAACGGAGGCGCTCGGGGTCCTCCCCGCCCAGGAACTCCAGGACCCGCCGGCCGATGAGTTGCTCGGGCGAGGCCGCGCCGTGGAGGGCCGCCATCGGCGGGTTGGCGTAGCGGATGACGCCCTCGGCGTCGGCCAGGCCGATGGCATCCATCGCCTCGTCTGCGGCGCGGCGGAAGAGTTCCAGCCCCTCGTAGAACTGGAGGCGGGCCAGGCCCGCCCCGGCGATCTCACCGGCCGTGGCGAGCAGGGCCCTGCCCCGCGGGGGCAGGGACTGGCGCTCAGGGTCCGCCAGGAGCAGGACCCCCACCACCCGGTCCTGGGCCACCAGGGGCACGGCGACCTGGGTGCCCCACTTCCCCTCCAGAAGGGGGGAGAAAGCGGCAGCGCTCCCTTCCCAGACCACCGAGGCCCGGGCCTTGAGGAGGGCCGGGGGCACCTGGACCTCCCGGCCTTTCTCCACCGCCTGGGGGGAGAAGCCCTGGTGCGCAAGGAGGACTGCCCGGCCGGTCCGCGCCTCCACCTCGTAGAGGCCGCCGGCCGCGAAGCCAGTCAGGTGGAGGGCATGTTCCAGGGCAGCCTGGAGCAGTTCCCCTTTGTCCAGGGCCCGGGCCATCAGTTTGCTCAGTTCGCTCAACGCACGCCATTCCCACGCGCCCTTCTCTGGCGGCGCGGCCTCGCTCCTCATGGAGATGTCCCCCCTTTTCTCGGTTTCGTTCCCGACCTCGCCCTACCCCCGCCGCGTCGCGGGCAGGGCCAGGGCGCGGGCCTGGGCAAACCTCTGGCGGAAGGCCTCCGGGCCGTAGGCCTGGAGGCGCTCCGCGGCCTGCGTGCAGACCCGGCGGTAGAATTCCATGTCGGTGAGAAGCCGTTGGCACAGGGCCACGGCTTCGTCCACAGCCCAGGGGTGGCTCACGGTGGCCTCGGGAAAGAGCACCGGCTGCAGGTCCGATGTGGGCGTGGAGACACAGGCCACGCCCAACGCCGCGCAGTCCAGGGCGTTGCGGCCCACCGTCTCCCGGTTGTTCAGGTCCACCAGGAGGCGCGCCTGGGCCAGGTGCGGCAGGTAGCGGTCCCAGCGCGTCCTCCGCAGGAACCCCACCTCGGGCACGGGGCGCCAGATGGGTGCAGGTGGTGCCTCCTGGCCGCGGGCTGGGCGCAGCCGCTCCCGCCGCTGGAGGAGGGGGCGGTAATCCACCCCTGAGCGGGCCAGCCAGGTTCGCCAGCGCGGCCTGCGGCGCACTGCCCAGGGCCGTGCCTCCCCCGGGGCGAGGTCCAGGAGGGCCAGGATGGCCGCCGCGTCTTCCTGGAAGGCCTCGTCGTCCAGGCAGAAGAGCCACTGGGAGAGGAGCCCCTCCTCCCGCAGGTGCCGGGCCACCAGGGCGCTGGCCAGGCCGTTGCGGCTCCGGCCGGCGAGGCCCGTGGGCACGATCCCTAGGGCCGGGCGGTCTTCCAGGGGCACGGCGTGGGCCTTCGCCTCCTGCACCAGGTAAGGGTAGGGCAGGTAGGCCGCAGGCACGGGGGAGAGGGCGCGGTAGAAGGGGAGGTACTTCTCCCAGTAGATCAGGTTCAGGTGGGCGCGCCGCAGGACCTCCACCCAGCGCACCTGGAGGGCGGGCGGCAGGGTCTGGTAATCCCAGATGTGCCCTTCGCTGTAGGTGAAGACCTGCCCCGGCGCGGCCTGGAGCACGCGCCACGTGCTCTCCACGTCCTCCCGGTCCAGGGCGACGATGACGGGGTCAAAGGGGGCCAGGGCGCGGGCCAGGGCAGCGTCGGAAAGCCGCCGCACAGTGTAGAAACTGAGGTAGTGGCCCGAAAGCGCCCAAGCGATGTTCACCGGGTCGCTTTCCGGGACGGGGGCGCGCACCGGGCCATCGGGAAAAGGGCGAAAGGTCACCACACAACAGGTCATGGGCAGCCCACCACCGGGATGCGAGGGCCAGGGCCCCACAGGGGCCCTGGCACAGTGTACCGCCCAGGGGGCAACCTTGTCAAATGCTTGGGTGGCGCTGCAGGGCGGCGCTCCCGGTTGACGGGGCGGCCGAAACCTGCCATAATGCAGGCCACTATGGCACGCCACGTCGCTTTCCCATGCCCGCCCGCGGAGAAAGGGGGCCCCTCGCCCCGCTTTATCGCCGCGGTCCTCCTGCTGGTGGCCCTCGCGGTGGGCGGATGTCAGGCCCGGACCGCGCCCACGGCCTCCCCCCCCCCCCCCCCCCCCC
>DAOTYM010000303.1:0-2600 GCA_034434775.1 Anaerolineae bacterium
AGGTGGCCCACGCCAAGCAGGAGTGGGAGCAGACCTTTGACGCCATGACCGATGCCCTGTTCCTCCTCTCCCCGGAGGGCCGGGTCCTGCGGTGCAACCGGGCTGCGGCGCGCTTGGTGGGGCTTGAGCCGCGCGACCTCGTGGGCCGAAACTACCACGAGGTCCTGTTCGGCCCCGAGGAGCCCTTCCCTCCAAGCCCCCTCCAAGAGACCCTCCGCACGGGGCAGCCGGCCTCCCTGGAGCGCCTGTTCCCCCAACAGGGGAACCGGCACTTCCACGTGACCACCGTGCCCCGCTTTGACGAGGGAGGGACGCTCTCCCAAGTCATCCTCATCCTGCGGGATATCACCCAGGAACACCGGCTGCGCCAGCAACTGCTCCAGGCCGAGAAACTGGCGGCGGTGGGGCAACTGGTTTCTGGCGTGGCCCACGAACTCAACAACCCCCTCACCTCCGTGCTGGGCTACGCCCAACTCCTCCAGATGCGGGGCGACCTCCCGCCGGATGTGCGGGAGGACCTCCGGCGCATCGCTGGCGAGGCCCGCCGCGCCAGCCACATCGTCCACAGCCTCCAGACCTTTGCCCAGGGCCAGAGAGCCGAGCGGCAGCCGGTCCAGGTCAACGCCCTCGTCCACCGCATCCTGGAACTCCAGGCCTCCCAACTCCAGGCGGACCACGTTGAGGTGGTGACGGACCTGGCGGCGGACCTGCCAGAAGTCCTGGCCGACCCGTACCGCTTGCAGCAGGTGCTCCTCCACCTGGTGGACAACGCCCGTGGTGCGATGGCCTCAGCCCACGGCCGCGGCACCCTGACGGTGCGGACCTGGGCGGAGGGGGACCGGGTCCTGCTCGCCGTGGGGGACGACGGGCCAGGCATTCCCCCAGAGCACCTAGGCCGGATCTTTGAACCGTTCTTCACCACCAAAGAGGTGGGGCAGGGGACCGGCCTGGGCCTCTCCATCTGCTACGGGATCGTCGCCGAGCACGGGGGGCGCATCTGGGCGGAAAGCGAGCCCGGCCGCGGGGCGACCTTCTACGTGGAACTGCCCCTCGGGCACGAGGGGGTCCCCCATTCCGGAGGGCAGGGGTGGAAGCCCACCCTGCCGGTGCGCCGGGGCCGCATCCTGGTGGTGGACGGCGAGCCCGGGACCCGGGCCCTGTTGGACCGGTACCTCAGCCCCCTGGGGCATCAGGTGGACCTGGCCGAGTCGGCCGAGGCAGCCCGGGCCCGGCTGGAGCAAGGCCGCTACGATGCCATCTTCTGGGGGACCGGGGTGCCAGGGGTGGAGGGGCGGGAGTTCCGCCAGTGGCTGCGCGCCCGGGACCCTGGGGCAGAGCGGCGCCTCGTGTTGCTCACGGAGGGGGCAGCACCCCCGGAGGTGGCGAGGCTTCTGGAAGAGACGGGCGCGCTCCACCTGGAGAAGCCGCTCCGCCTGGAGCAAGTGGTGCGGGTGCTCCACGCCGTCCTGCAGGGGGAGGGAGGGGCCGGCAGGTCCCTGTGAGGGTGTGGTGCGGGAGCCCTCTTCGGAGCCGCATCAAAGAGGAGGTGGCCATGGCAGTGCAATGCCCTTTTCGGCAGCGGGATGACCTGACTGGTGTGCTCTACTGTGGCCAGGCGGCTATGGATAGCGTGACCAGTTTCCTCACGGGCAGCAACGCGCACGAGACCTGTGGGGATTGCCCGGTGCCGGCCCTGCGGGAGGCCTGCACCTGCCGCTGGCTGGAACTGATGACCGTGATTGAGCCTCGTTCCGACGGCCACCACGTGGTGGAGGTCAAGATGTACTGCCGCAACGACGACGTGCGGTTGGACACGCTGGAGGAATGCACGGCGGCCAGGTGCAAGGCCTTCCAGCCACGGGGGTGAGGTTGGGCGCGCGACATCAGCACCCCATGCACACCATCCCCTCTCGTCTCTCCAGAGTAAAGCAGAGACAGAGAGGGACATGCCATTCTTCACCAAAGGAGGTTGAATTATGGCCCTTGAGCAACGCAAAGTGTGGGAAATCGTCAAACAAGCGGTCAGCAAGAATGTAGACATCCCTGAATTTCAGAGGGAGTTTGTCTGGGATGCGGAGCAGGTAAGGAAACTGGCCGAATCTCTGCACCGAGACTATCCAGTTGGTTCCTTCCTGCTTTGGGATTCATCAGAGTACCAGGAATCTAAGACTGCTCAGGGCACTCAAGCTTCGCTTTGGATTGTGGACGGCCAACAGCGCACAACAGCGCTTTGTCTGCTGCTAGGCCAGAAGCCGTATTGGTGGGATGATGCTGACAAGTGGAACAAAGCTTTAGAGCGATATGATGTCATGGTAAACCTGTGTTCTGAGGGGGCAAATGGCTGGTTGGAATTTGCTTTGCCTAACCCCATTCGCCGTCACGATCCTTGCTGGCTCAGTCTCCGCCGAGTCCTCAGCGTGGAGAAGGATGAGCAGTTGGCCTCACTTGCTCAGGAGGTTGCAAGCCGAGTGAACTCCTCCGATACGGGTGTCTTCAGAGTCTATGATCTTCTTCAAAGGCTCCGGCGAATCCGAGACCGGGATATTCCGATCATCAAGATCAGCCATGAGATAGAGGATGTGGCTGAAATATTTGCTCGG
>DAOTYM010000304.1:0-2785 GCA_034434775.1 Anaerolineae bacterium
CGGGGACGGTCGCGTCGGCGCAGGCTCTGGGTAGGGGCGAGGCATGCCTCGTCCCTTGAGCCTGGATCGGGACCGGTGGCTTCCCTGCTTGCATCTCCATCCCGTTCGTGATACACTGCAAGCACCCGCCAAGGTGTGAGCAGGAAAGGAGAGCCCCATGGCCACCTCACCCCGGGAACTTTCTCCAGAGGAACTGCGCCGAGCCTGCATGGTAGAGGAGATGGGGTTCGCCTCCACGGCCGACCTCCCAGAACTGACGGAGATCATCGGCCAGGAGCGGGCCACCCGCGCCATTGAGTTCGGCATAGACATCCAGTGCTACGGCTACAACATCTTCGCCATGGGCCCGCCAGGCGCTGGGAAAACCACCACCATCATGACCTTCCTCCAGCGGAAGGCGCGGACCCAGCCCGTGCCCCCAGATTGGGCCTACGTGAACAACTTTGAGAACCCCGACCGTCCCAACGTCATCCGCATGCCCCCAGGGACGGCCAGCAAGTTCAGCCGGGCTGTGGACGAGATGCTGGAGGCCCTGCAGACGGAACTGCCGCGGGCCTTTGAGAGCGCCAACTACGAGGAGCACCGCCGGCGCCTGGCCCGGGAGATGGAAGCCCAGCAGAACGCCCGTCTCAAGGAACTGGAACAGTGGGCTTCGGAGCGGGGCTTCGCCTTGCTGCGGGGGCCGATGGGGCTCCTCATCGCCCCGGTGCAGGATGGCGAGGTGGTCTCGCCGGAGCAGTACGCCCAACTGCCCCCAGAGCGGCGCGCCGAATGGGAGAAGATGCGCCCCGAGGTCCAGGAGCAACTGGAGCAAACCATGCGCCAGGTGCGGGAACTGGAGAAGGAAGCCCGCAACCGGCTGCGCAACCTGGACCAGGAGATCGCTGCCTTCACCCTCCGGCACCACATGGAGGCGCTCCTGGCGGAGTTCGGACACATTGACGAGGTGGCCCAGTTCCTCCAGGATGTGGAGAGGGACATCGTGCGGAACGTGCACCTCTTCAAGCGCCCGACCCCGACCTCGGGTGAAGGCGAGGGGGAGCCGGAGGGGCCCCTCCCCTCGCGCCTCCTGGGGCAGGGTTCCCCCTACGACCGCTACCGGGTGAACGTCCTGGTGGACAACGGCAAGTTGGAAGGCGCGCCGGTGGTGCTGGAGGCCAACCCCACTTACCAGAACCTGATAGGGCGCATTGAGCACCGGGCCCAGTTCGGAACCCTGGTGACCGACTTCAGCATGATCCGGCCGGGCGCGCTGCACCGGGCCAACGGCGGTTACCTGGTGCTGGATGCGCGCGACATCCTGGCCAACCCCCTGGCCTGGGATGCCCTCAAGCGCGCCCTGCGGAACCAGGAGATCCGCATTGAGGAGGCCGTCCAGCAACTGGCCCTCATCTCCACCGTGAGCCTGAGCCCGGAGCCCGTCCCCCTGAACGTCAAGGTGGTCCTCATCGGCGATCCCACCACCTACTACCTCCTCTACGCCCTGGACCCCCAGTTTGAGAAACTGTTCAAAGTGCGGGCAGACTTCTCCACGGAGATGGACTGGACCTCGGAGAACGTGGAGAAGGTGGCCCGCTTCATCCGTGCCCGGTGCGAGGAGGAGAAACTCCCGCACTTTGACCTGGGGGCGGTGGCCCGGGTGGTGGAGTACAGCGCCCGCCTGGTGGAGAACCAGCGCAAACTGACCACCCGCTTCGCCCGCGTGGCCGACATCGTGCGGGAGGCCGGGTACTGGGCCCAGCGCAACGGCCACGCCCTGGTGACGGCCGCCGATGTGGACCAGGCCGTGGAGGAGTGGGTCTACCGCTCCAACCGCCTGGAGGAACTGCTGCGGGAGCGCATCGCCGAAGGGACCATCCTGGTGGACACCCACGGCGAGGTCGTGGGCCAGGTGAACGGCCTCTCCGTGATCCAACTGGGCGACTACGAGTTCGGGCGGCCCAACCGCATCACGGCCCGCACCTACCTGGGCAGCAAGGGCCTGGTCAACATTGAGCGGGAAGTGAGGCTGAGCGGCCGCATCCACGACAAGGGGGTCCTCATCCTCGTGGGCTACCTGGGCGGCAAGTACGCCCAGCAGGTGCCCCTCCAGTTCTCCGCCAGCATCTGCTTTGAGCAGGCCTACGAAGGCGTGGAGGGGGATAGCGCCTCGTCCGCGGAACTGTACGCCCTCCTCTCCAGCCTCTCCGGCCTGCCCATCAAGCAGGGGATCGCTGTGACCGGCTCCGTGAACCAGCGGGGGCAGATCCAGCCCATCGGCGGGGTCAACCAGAAGGTGGAGGGGTTCTACGAGGTCTGCAAGATCCAGGGGCTGGACGGCACCCAGGGGGTCATCATCCCCAAGCAGAACGTGCGCAACCTCATGTTGCGGGAAGAGGTGGTCCAGGCCGTCGCGGAGGGGAAGTTCCACATCTGGCCTGTGGAGACGGTGGACGAAGGGATCTCCATCCTGACCGGCGTGCCGGCCGGCGAACTCCAGGAGGATGGCACGTACCCCGAGGGCACGGTCAACGCCCTGGTGGTCCAGGGCCTGCGCCGCCTGGCGGAGACGCTCCAGAAGTTCGGCAAGGAGGGCGAGCGCAGAGAGGCGGCGGAGAACGCTCAGAAAGAACTCCAGGGAGAAGAGAGCAAGGGGTAAAAGTACCCCCTGCTCACAGCGCCGGGCGCTCGCCCAGGGTCACCGAAAGGTCCATCTCCCGGCCGTCCCGCACGATGGTCAGGGTAGCCACATCTCCCACGCGCTTGCGGGTCTCCAGGTAGATGTTCAGGGCGCGGTTGTCGGGGA
>DAOTYM010000305.1:0-1957 GCA_034434775.1 Anaerolineae bacterium
CTGGGTGAATCCCACGAGGACCGTGCCACCATGGACAACCACCTCCAGCGCCCCGAAGTGCAGGGGGCCCTGACCCGTGGGCTGGGCTTCAGCACCCGCTTCAGCCACACCGTCGGGTACGAGATGATGTACGTGGCTGCCCCTGTGGTGGTCCAGGGCCGGGTGGTGGGCGTGGCTCGGGTAGCCCTGCCCCTGGGTGAGGTGGAGGAAAGGGTATCGCACCTGCAACGGACGATCCTGGCTGTGGGCGGGGCGGCGGTCCTGCTGGCCGTGCTCCTGGCCCTCCTCATCGCCGAGCGGACCACCTCGCCTGTGCGCCGGCTGACAGAGGTGGCGAACCGGCTGGCCTCTGGCGACCTCACAGCGCGCCTCTTCCCGACCACCGGGGACGAGGTAGGCCAACTGGCCGTCGCCTTCAACGAGATGGCCGACCAACTGCAGGACCAGGTGGTGCGCCTCTCCACCCAAAGGGGCCGCCTCACGGCCGTCCTGGAGCACATGGCCGATGGCGTCCTCATCGTGGACGAGGCTGGCCGCGTCCAGTTGCTCAACCCCGCCGCGTGCCGCATCCTGGGGGTCTCGGCGGAAGAGGCCTTGCGCCACACGTTCGCCCAAGTGGCCCGCCACCACCGCCTGGTGGAGGTCTGGGAACGGTGCCGCAGCACGGGCCAGGAGCAGGTGGAGACGGTGGAGGTGGACCGAGGGGGCACCTTCCTGCGGGTCGTCGCCACGCCGCTCCCCGAGGCCAGGCCGCCAGGGTTTCTGGTGGTCCTGCAGGACCTGACGGAGGTCCGCCGCCTGGAGACGGTGCGGCGCGACTTCATCGCCAACATCTCCCACGAACTGCGCACCCCTCTCGCCTCCCTCAAGGCGCTGGTGGAGACGCTGCGGGATGCCGCCCTGGACGACCCTCCTGCGGCCCGGCGCTTCCTGGACCGGGCCGAGGCCGAGGTGGACGCCCTGACCCAGATGGTCCAGGAACTTCTGGAACTCTCCCGCCTGGAGTCCGGTCAGGTTCCCCTCAAGGTGAGGCCCGTGCCCGTGGCCGAGGCCATCGTCCCACCCGCCGAGCGCCTGCGGCCCCAGGCAGAGCGGGCTGGGCTGGAGATGTCCTTTGACCTGCCCGCTGACCTGCCGCCTGTGCGGGCCGACCCAGAGCGGGTGGGGCAGGTGGTGGTCAACCTGGTGCACAACGCCATCAAGTTCACCCCTGCCGGCGGGCGCATCCGCATCGCCGCGCGCCGGGTCGGCGACGAAGTGCAGGTCTCCGTGGAAGATACGGGCATCGGCATCCCCTTGGAAGACCAGGGCCGCATCTTTGAGCGCTTCTACAAGGCCGACCGAGCCCGCTCCAGTGGGGGCACGGGGTTGGGCCTGGCCATCGCCAAGCACGTGGTGCAGGCCCACGGCGGGCGCATCTGGGTGCAGAGCGTGGAGGGCCGGGGCAGCACCTTCTCCTTCACCCTGCCAGTGGCGACCGAGCCTGTCCCTTCAGAAGGGGGAGCAAGCGGCGGAGGCCCCCGGTGAACCGCGTTGCAGTTCCACCTTCGTGAAGGGCTTCCCCCGCCCTCGGATTACCCCTTTGTCTCCAACCCCGCCCCCTGACGCCCGTGTACGGGGGGCTGGGGGAGGGGTTCCTGGCCGCCTCACCAAAAACCCCTGTGGCGCAGTACTGAGTTGCCCCTCAAGCCTTGTGCAAACGCCATCCCCGCGAACCTTTACCTCCCGTTAACCAAACGTTAACCCCAAGTTACAACAACCTTAACCGGCGTATGGTACTCTACCCGTGGAATCGGGCGCGGAACCGCGCCCCAATCTTGCAGCAAGAGAGGAGAAGAAAGCCATGCGCCGTCTCAAGTTCGCAAGCCTGATCCTGGTCGCCCTGGTCCTGGCTTCGTGCGCAGGCCCAGCGGCGCCCACACCGACCCAGCCGCCAGCGGCACCGCCCACTGCGACG
>DAOTYM010000306.1:0-2542 GCA_034434775.1 Anaerolineae bacterium
AGGCAGACCCAGGGGAACTCGTCGCGGGGGAGCACCACCGCCTCGCCCCGGAAGGCCCGCACATCCCGCAGGCGTGGCTCTCCCTCCAAGGTCTGGGCCAGGGCCTCCAGGGACCGCTTCCACAGCCGCCAGGTGTGGGTGGCCCAGGCCAGGTCCGGCCCCTCGGGCGGCATCTTCGGCAGGCGTTCGTTCCACAGGTGCAGTTCCCCCACGGCTTCCCCAGGCTGGACCTCCGTGCCATCGGAAAGGCGCATGGGCGTGTGGGCCCGGCCCCGGCCGACCCGCAGGATGCAGGCTGGATCCTCGCTGAAGCGCCAGATGCCATACCCCTGGGAGACCAGGGCGTCCAGCCCCCGCAGGGCCAGGCGGGCCAGCCTCCCCCCTATCCCCTCGCCGGGCATGGGTCACCGCCTTCCCCAGGCGATGAGGAAGACCCCCAGGGCCGCCAGGACCACGCCCACCCACTGCGTCGGGGTGATCTCCTCCCGGAGGATCCAGCGGGCACCGATCACCTCCACCAGGATCAGCCCCAGCCCGGCGTTGAGGCCGTACCCTACGTGGAGGGGCAGGTACCGCAGCGCCCCGGTCAAGGAAAGGACGCCCAGGAAGCCCGCCACGTTCCCCACCACCTGCCACTTGAGGAACCCCTGCCAGCCGGGGCTCAGGGCCGAGAGTTTGAAACTGATGTTGCTGGTGACGACGAAGGAGAGGTTGAGAGCCACGAGCGCCACGACCACCAAACGGTGCATGGGATGCCTCCGTCCATCAGGGCTGGAACCCGAAGGAGACCTGCCCCGGTCCCCCTCTCCCGCACGAGGGGTCCTCCTACTCTTCCGAAGGGGGCGGTGCCTGCCGCCCCACCCACCAGAGCACGAGAAGCGTGACCAGCCCCAGGCCCACCAGGGCCAGGAACTTGTAAAGGCGCGAGGAAACCCCCAGGGCGAAGAGGCCGAAGGCCCCGCACAGGAGCCAGTACCCCACGACGATCTGCCGCTGCGAGAACCCCAGGTCCAGCAGGCGGAAGTGCAGGTGGCGGCGGTCCGCCGTGCCCGGGGAGAGGCCGGCCCGCCACCGCTGCCAGATGAGCCAGGCCACGTCCAGGATGGGGACGAGGAGCATGAGGAGCATGGTGGCCATGCGGGCCCCGGCGATGATCCCCAGCGCGGCCAAGGCGAAGCCGAGGAAGTAGGCCCCGTTGCTCCCCATGAAGACCCGGGCCGGGTGGAAGTTGTACGGGAGGAACCCCGCCGTCGCCCCCAGGAGGGCCAGGGGCAGGAGGGCCACGCTCCACTGCCCCTCCCGCGCCATGTGGAGGGTGAGGATGGCCGACACGATGGCCCCCACCCCCGCGGCCAGCCCGTCCAGGCCATCCAGAAAGTTCACCGTGTTCATCATCCCCATGACCCAGAAGACCGTGAGCGCAGCCGTCAGGGCCCAGGGGAAGACCACCAAGCGGTCGGTAAAGGGGTTCATCACCCGCTCAATGAAGATGAGGGTGGCGATGGCGATGCACGCGCACAGGAACTGGGCCAGGTACTGGGGCCAGGCGGGGAACTCGTAGCGGTCGTCGGCCAGGCCGAAGAGGAAGGCCACCGTGCTCCCCAGCACCAGGCCCACCAGGCGGGTCATCTCCTTGGGGTCCAGGGAGGGGGGAAGCCAGGACGGGGGGAGGACCTGCAGCGTGAGGACCGCGGCGAGGAAGGGGATGTAGAGCCCGATGCCCCCCAGGCGCGAGACGAGGCCCTGGTGCCGCCGCCGCCCCCCGGGCCGGGCCACGATCCCCAGCCGCGTCCCCAGCCAGGCCCCGAGGGGGTGAGGAGCAGGCTCAGGACCAGGGCCACCCCGAACGCGCAGGCGTAGGCGCGCCAGGCCATCTCACCCTCCCGAAGGCGGCTCCTCCGGGGGCAGGAACCGGTTGAGGGCCACGCCGGCCTCCAGCAGGAAGGTCCGTCCCAGGTCGTCGGGGTACTCGCCGGCGTAGACGACGCGCTTGATGCCGGCGTTGATGATCATCTTGGCGCAGATCTGGCAGGGTTGGTGGGTCACGTAGAGGGTCCCGCCGGCCACCGAGATGCCGTGGTACGCCGCCTGGATGATGGCGTTCTGCTCCGCGTGGACGGCCCGCACGCAGTGGCCGTCCACGATGATGCACCCCACGTCGGTGCAGTGGGGCAGGCCCATGGGGGCGCCGTTGTAGCCGGTGGTGAGGATGCGGCGGTCCCGGACGATGATGGCCCCCACCTGGGCCCGAGGGCAGGTGCTGCGGCGCGCCACCTGCTGGGCGATCTCCATGAAGTACTGGTCCCACGAAGGTCGGCTCATGGTGCACCTCCGGGTACTGGAATGCCCTGCCGTAGGAACGCACTTCCCGTGCGCCCGCGCTGGTCCCACTCGTGGACGGTGCTCCTCTAAGCAAAGGGAGGGTAGCGGAAGGCCGCTACCCTCGCCATGCTGCCATAGGATGCCAGGTGCCGGCCACAGCCCAGGTGGTTCAGGACTCACCGCACAGCCAGAGCAGCCGTTCCCACTCCTCGTCTACCTG
>DAOTYM010000307.1:0-10995 GCA_034434775.1 Anaerolineae bacterium
GGCGCGCGCATCGGGTCCGGGGCGGTGGTGGTCAAGCCAGTGCCGCCCGGGGCCACGGTGGTGGGCGTGCCCGGCCGGGTGGTGAAGATCAACGGGACCCGGTGTTGGCAGGAGCCAGACCTCCACCACGAGCGTCTCCCTGACCCCCTGGAGCAGACCGTGCAGCGCCTGGAAGAGCGGATCGCCGCGCTGGAGGCCCAGCTCCAGAGCCTGGCAGAGCGCCTGGAGCGCGCTTCCCGAGAACCGGCCTGAGGAGGGAACATCCATGGCAGAGGACATCCTGCAGTTGATCGGCAATACGCCGGTGGTGCGCCTGCGGAGGCTCCCGCAGCCCGGGAGCGCCACGGTCTGGGCCAAACTGGAAGGGTTCAACCCCGGCGGCAGCGTCAAGGACCGCATCGCCCTTTCCATGGTGGAGGCGGCGGAGCGGGACGGCCGCCTCCAGCCCGGAGGGACCATTGTGGAGCCCACCAGCGGCAACACCGGCATCGGCCTGGCCATGGTGGCCGCGGCACGGGGGTACCGCCTCATCCTCACCATGCCCGAGACCATGAGCGTGGAGCGGCGGGCCCTGCTGAAAGCCTACGGCGCGGAGTTGGTCCTCACCCCAGGGGCGGAGGGGATGGCCGGTGCCGTGGCTCGGGCCGAGGCCCTGGTCCGGGAAAACCCGGCCTACTTCATGCCCCAGCAGTTCAAGAACCCGGCCAACCCCCAGGTCCACCGGGAGACGACGGCCCGGGAGATCCTGGCGCAGGTCCCTGGCAAGGTGGACGCTTTCGTGGCCGGCGTGGGCACGGGAGGCACCATCACCGGCGTGGGCGAGGTCCTCAAGGCCCGCTGGCCCGACGTGCGCATCGTCGCCGTGGAGCCGGCCGACTCGCCGGTCCTCTCCGGGGGCAAGCCCGGCCCCCACAAGATCCAGGGCATCGGCGCGGGCTTCATCCCCGACGTCCTGCGGGTGGACCTTTTGGACGAGGTCATCCCGGTGACGTACGAAGCGGCCCGCGAGACGGCGCGGCGCCTGGCCCGGGAGGAGGGCATCCTGGTGGGCATCTCCTCTGGCGCGGCGGCCTGGGCCGCGCTCCAGGTGGCGGCGCGCCTCGGGGAGGGGAAGACCGTGGTGGTGGTCCTCCCCGACACGGGCGAGCGGTACCTGAGCACAGGCCTCTTCGGCGACTGATCGCCCCATAGGACGGAACTGAGTTGAACCCTGGGCTCAGGATCCAATTGTAGGGAGGTCAACGGCAGAGCAATGGCGCAAGAGATCATCTACCTGGACCATGCGGCGACCACACCGGTGGACCCGCGTGTGGTGGAAGCCATGTTGCCCTACTGGACGGAGCAGTACGGCAACCCATCCAGCATCTACAGCCTGGGCCGGGCCGCGGCCCGCGCCATGGAGGCGGCGCGGGAGACGGTGGCTGGCATCCTCCACTGCGAGCCGCGGGAGGTCATCTTCACCAGTTGCGGCACCGAGAGCGACAACCTGGCCATCCGCGGGGTGGCCTTCGCCCGCCGCGCCGCGGGCAAGGGGAACCACATCATCACCTCCAGCATTGAGCACCACGCCGTGGGCCACACGGTGGAGCAACTGGTCAAGCACTTCGGCTTTGAGGCCACCTTCCTGCCGGTGGACCGATACGGTGTGGTGGACCCGGACGAGGTGCGCAAAGCCATCCGCAGGGATACGGTGCTCATCAGCATCATGTACGCCAACAACGAGATCGGCACCATTGAGCCCATCGCCGAGATCGGGGCCATCGCCCGGGAGCACGGCATTCCCTTCCACACCGACGCGGTCCAGGCCGGCGGCGCGCTGAGCCTGGACGTGAACGCGCTCAACGTGGACCTCCTCTCCCTCTCGGCCCACAAATTCTACGGGCCCAAGGGCGTGGGGGTTCTCTACGCACGGCGGGGCGTCACCTTCTGGCCCATGCAGACGGGGGGCGGCCAGGAGCGGAACCGCCGGGCCGGCACGGAGAACGTCCCCTACATCGTGGGCCTGGCCACAGCCCTCCGCCTGGCCTACGAGGAACTGGAGGAGCACAACGCGCGCCTCGTCCGCCTGCGGGACCGGCTCATCCAGGGCATCCTGGAGAGCATCCCCGACAGCCACCTGACCGGCCACCCGACGAACCGCCTGCCCAACAGCGCCAGTTTCGTCTTCCGAGGAATTGAGGGCGAGTCCATCCTCCTCAACCTGGACATGGAAGGCATCTGTGCCTCCAGCGGGTCGGCCTGTACCTCGGCCTCGCTGGAGCCTTCCCACGTCCTTCTGGCGCTGGGCCTGCCCCACGAGGTGGCCCACGGCTCCCTGCGCCTGACCCTGGGCCGGAGCAACACCGAGGAGCAGGTGGACCGGGTGCTGGAGGTCCTGCCGGGGATCGTGCAGAAGTTGCGCGCCATGAGCCCCCTCTACGCGCCGAGGGCCTGAGCAGCGGGAGGTCGCATGGGCCTGGCCTCGCCCTACCTTGACTTCGTGGCTCGCGGCCTGGAGGCGCGCCTCCTGGGGAGGCGGCGGCCGTTCCTGGCGGGGTTCAAGGTGACGCACCGCTGCAACCTGCGGTGCCGGGCCTGTCCCTTCTGGCGGCGGCCGGCGGACGATATCCCCTATGAAGCGGCCCTCCGGGCCATGGACGCCCTCCACCGGGCCGGCGCGCGGCTGCTCATCCTGGAGGGGGGCGAGCCCTTCCTCTGGCGGGACGGCCGGAGGACCTTGGAGGACCTGGTGCGGGCCGCCAAGGCCCGCTTCTACCGCGTGGGGATCGCCACCAACGGCACGCTCCCCCTGGAGAGCGAGGCCGACACCCTGTGGGTGAGCCTGGACGGCCTGGAGGAGAGCCACGATTACAACCGGGGGCCCGTCTTCCGCCGGATCATGGAGAACCTGGAGCGGTCGTCGCACCAGCGCCTCTTCGCCCAGTTGACCATCAACCGGCGCAACCGGGACGAGATCCCGGACCTGGTCCGCTTCCTGGCCGGCAAGGTCCGGGGGATCACCTTTCAGTTCCACTACCCCTACCCGGAATCGGAGGACCTGTACCTGCCCCTGGAGGAGCGGGGGCCGGTGCTGGACGGCCTCATCCGCCTGAAGCGGGAGGGCTTTCCGATCCTGGATTCCTATGCTACACTGGAGGCGCTGAAGGACAACTCTTGGCGCTGCCACGACTGGCTCATCGCCAACGTGGAGCCCACGGGGCAGATCAACTGGGGCTGCTACCTGAAGGGCCGAGGGCCGGCCGACTGCCGCAAGTGCGGCTTTGCCGCCCACGTGGAACTGTCGCTGGCCTACGACTGGCACCCGGGGGCCATCGCCGCGGGCATCCGCACCTTCGGGCTGCGGCCGTTCCAGTGGGTCACGGACCGCACGGACGGGACGAACGGTGCAGAGGAGAACGATGGAATACACCGACCTGGTGATTGAGCACTTCCGCAACCCCCGCAATGTAGGGGTGATAGAGGACGCCGACGGCGTGGGCCGGGAGGGGAACCCCATCTGCGGCGACCTGATGGAGATCTTCATCAAGGTGGAGGACGGCCGCATCGCCGACATCAAGTTCCGCACCTTCGGCTGCGGCGCGGCCATCGCCACCAGTTCCATCACCACGGAGATGGTGAAGGGGAAGACGCTGGAGGAGGCCCTGGTCCTCAGCCGGGACGCGGTGGCCCAGGCCCTGGGGGGTCTCCCGCCCCACAAGATGCACTGCTCCAACCTGGCGGCCGATGCCCTCCACGCGGCCATTGAGGATTACTTCGCCAAGCACCCGGAGGCCCGCCCGCCGGGCTGGACGCCGCGCCGCAAGCGCGACGCCCACGACGACCACGGCCAGGAACCCGCGGAGGGAGAAGGCTGAGCCCAGTGGATGCAAGGGAACCCTCGGCCGGCCCTCGGCGGCCACGGGTGGTCGTCGCCATGAGCGGCGGAGTGGATAGTTCCGTCGCCGCGGCGCTGCTCAAGGAACAGGGGTACGAGGTGGTGGGCATCATGCTGCGCCTCTGGTCCGAGGGCGGCCCCGGAGAGGAGCGGACCAACCGCTGCTGCACCCTGGAGGCGGTGGACGACGCCCGGCGGGTCGCCGACCGGCTGGACATCCCCTTCTACCTGGTGAACGTGGAGGAGCCCTTCCGCCAGTGGGTGGTGGAGCCTTTCATCCGTGAGTACTGCGCAGGGCGCACCCCCAACCCGTGCATCGCCTGCAACCTCCACATCCGCTTCCAGTGGCTCCTCCAACGGGCCCTGGCCCTGGATGCCGACTACCTGGCCACCGGCCACTACGCCCGAGTGGTCCACGAGGGGGGCCGTTACCACCTCCTGCGGGGGGTGGACCGGGCCAAGGACCAGTCGTACCAACTCTACACGCTGGGGCAGGAGCAACTGGCCCACATCTTGCTGCCCCTGGGGACGTGGACCAAGGCGGAGGTTCGCCAGAAGGCCCGGGAGTGGGGCCTGCCGGTGGCCGAAAAGCCGGAGAGCCAGGAGATCTGCTTCGTGGCCGACGGCGATTACCGCCGCTTCCTGCGGGACTGGGCCCCCCAGGCCTTCCGCCCTGGCCCCATCGTGGACCGCCAGGGGCGCGTCCTGGGACAGCACCAGGGGCTGCCCGGGTACACCGTCGGCCAGCGGAAGGGGCTGGGCATCGCCTGGTCGGAGCCCCTCTACGTGCTGGAGGTGGACCCGGCCCGCAACCGCCTGGTGGTGGGCCCGGCCGAGGAACTGGGGGCGCGGGGGCTCCTCGCGGAGGAGGTGCACTACGTGCAAGGGGAGCCGCCGTCCGGCCCCGTCCGCGTCACGGCCAAGATCCGCTACCAGGCCGCCGACGCCCCGGCGCTCCTGGAGCCCGGGGAGGGGCGCACGGCCCGCCTGACCTTTGACGAGCCCCTGCGGGATATCACCCCCGGCCAGGCGGTGGTCTTCTATCAGGGCGAGGAGGTCCTGGGCGGGGGGACCATCGCCCAGGTCCTCAAAGCATAAGGAGGAGGGACCATGTACCAGGGACCGGCGTTGCTCCTCTCCCTCATTTTGGTTGGCATCCCCGCCGCGCTCTTCCAGATATGGAAAGGGCGCTCCACGGTGGACCTGCTCCTCTACGAGGTGGCAGGGCTCCTGGGCTTCTTCGCCGCACAGGTCCTGGCGGCGAGCCTGGGCTGGACCTTCCTCATGATCGGCCAGGTGCACCCTGTGGAGGGGATCCTGGGGTGCGTGCTGGCCCTCTTCCTGGCCCGCTGGCTGAAGGGGTAGGCGATGGACCTGCCTGACGGAGGCGTGAGGACATGAAGCACACGGGGCAGCGCCTTGCGGCTGGACTTGTGCTGCTGGCGGTGTTGGGGGTCGCCCTCTCGTGCCAGGCCGGACCCCAGGGGGACTGGCTGGTCTACAGTGGCCCGGTGGAGGTCAGCGTGGACGCCGGGGATTCCATCCCTGGGACGGACCTGCGCTACCTCGGGCGGACCGAGCAGGGCGCGCAGATGCTCATCGGCGACCAGAAGGCCATCCGCAAGGTGGGCGACTCCCTGGAGTACAAGGGCGAGCCGGCCCGGGACGTGCGCCTGAGCCTGGCCCTGCGGGTGGCCTGGTACGATGCGGAGAGGCTCCACGCCGTGGGCACGGTGGAACTGGCCGTGCGGAACCCCCAGCCCCAGGCCATGCCCGCCGCCAAGGAGAGCCGCCTGCACTACACTGTGCCCATCCTGTACTGGGTGGAACGGGGCAGGGCCATCCCCGGGACCACCATCACCTACCAGGGCAAGACGGACCAGGGCGCGCTCCTGGGCGGCGTGGAGGGATACCCCTACCGCAAGACGGCCGACTCCATCCTCTGGGAAGGCCGCCTGCGGGACGGGGTCTGGCTCCAGTTGGAGGGCCGCACCGGCATCTTTGACGACGACCGGCTCCAGGTGCTCGGCCTGGCCACGGTATGGGTGGACCTGGAGTAGGGAGCGAGCCCTACTCGGCGTAGTCGCCCTCAAACTCCGTGGGGATGGTGCGCAGGATCTCCACCCAGCGGATGGTGCGGTCCGCCCCCTTGAGGAGTTGCAGGAACGGCCCCTGGGTCTTCAGTTTGCGCATGGTGATGGCCTTGGTGGGGCCCAGTTTGCCCTTGAGGATGTCCACCCACACCCCGTAGGGGGCGGAGAGGGTGAAGAGGGTGGGCCGCTCCCCCTGCCAGATGTCCACGATCTCGCCGTCCTGGGTGGTGAAGCCCACCACCAGCGTCTCGTGGACCCCCTTGTGAGGCTCGGCTTCCAGGACCAGGGTGTAGGACTCGTTCTCGCCCTTGGCCAGTTCTCGGTACTGGGCGTCGGCGTTGGTGCGCTTCTTGACCTCTTCCAGGTATTCTGGGCTCCCGAGTTTCATGGTTGCTCCCTCCACATCTCCACCGCGTCCTTCGCAGCCTGTTCACCGCTTGCTGACGGCTCTCCTCCTGGTGAGCGCAGTACCGCTGCGCCCCTGCACCCCATCCAGGCTAGGGGCAACCAGGCCCCGGCCCTCGCGGAGTTCACTTTGCCTCTGCCAGCCACTCTTCCAGCGAGACGGGCCCGAGGCCCAAAGGTCCTCCTTCCGCCCGGCCCAGGGCGACCCAGAGGCGGGCCGAAGCCACGTCCAGCAGAGCGGCGAGCCTCCCCGGACCCTGCGCCTTCTCCGTGAGCCAGGTCCAGGCCTTCCCCTGGCCCATCCACGCCCGGTTGGCCTCCAGCCAGCGGGCTAGGTCCTCGGCCTCCTTCTCCGCAGGCAAAGGAGGGGCGAGTTCCAGGAGCCACGGGTCCTGGAAGCCCTGCCAGAGGAGGGCCTCCGGAGGGGCGTGCAGGGCGTAGCGGTGGGCCGTGAACTCCACCAGGGAGAGCCTGCCCCCCGCGCCCTCGGCCCACAGGATGGCCCCCCCGCCAGCACGGCGGGCCTGGGCCACCTGGCCTGCGGCCTCGTCAGGCGTGGAGGCGCGGGCCAGACCCAGCGCCAGGAGCACCTCGGGGGGCACCCCCCAGGTGCGGCGGTCCAGTGTCGGGGCCTCCCGGGCCGCGCCGGCCAGCCCCGCGCGGTTCACCCCCACCGTGCCGCCCACCTGCCCAGCCCGTCCCAGCACCGCGTAGGCGTCGCCCTCCGCCGTCTGGTGCACCAGGAGCACGGCATCCTGGCACGGACTTTCCCCCGTCCAGCCCAGGTATGGAGCCCCCGACTCCGCCTCAGCGAAGGCCAGGAGGAAACCCCCCGCCGCAGAGCCGTCTGGCCGCCACAGGTTGAGGAGGAGGACGGTCTCCCTGGAGACCCCGGCGCCGTCGGCGATGCCCTGGATTTCCTCCCACACCTCTGGCGGCAGGGACGCCCGGGCCACGGGGAGGAGGGGGGGGCCAGGGCGCTGGGCGCCGGCAGAGGCCCACATCTGAAGCGCCCTTTCCCCGCGCCCGCGGATGGCCTCGCGCAGGGCCTGGCCGTGCTGGAAGCCCCGCGCGTACGGCGTCCCCTCCAGGCGCAGGACGGGCAGGGCCTCTGGGCACGGGCCAGGTCCGTGGGACGGCAGGGGCGCGGCCTCTCCTCCCTCCGGAGGGGGGGACCAGAGGGCAGCCACCGCCACAAGGAGCAGGAAGCCCCCCAGGAACCAGCGGACGGGCCACCGGGATAGCGGCAAGGCCTACTTCCTCCCCTTCTCCCCCTCGCGGCGCTCCCTTTCCCGGAAGAGGAAGCGCAGCGGCGTCCCCACAAACGGATAGGCCGCGCGGACCTGGTTCTCCAGGTACCGCTCGTAGGAGAAGTGCACCAGGTCCGCATCGTTGACGAAGAAGACGAAGGTCGGGGGGTCCACGCCAGCCTGGGTGGCGTAGTAGATGCGCAGCCGCTTGCCCGCTTTGGAGGGGGGCGCGTGCCGCGCCACCGCCTCCCGCACGATGCGGTTCAGGTCCGCGGTGGGGATGCGCACCTGCCGCTCCTGGTAGACCTGCAGGGCGAGGGGCAGGACCTGGTCCACCCGCTTCCCCGTGAGCGCGGAGATAAAGAGGACCGGCACGTAGTCCAGGAAGTGCAGTTCGCTGCGGACGTGCTGGGTGTACGCCTCTATGGTGTGGGCGTCCTTGGGGACGAGGTCCCACTTGTTCACCAGGACGATGACGCTCTTGGCCTCATCCAGGATGTAACCGGCCACGTGGGCATCCTGGGCGGTCACGCCCTCGGTGGCGTCCAGGAGCAGGAGGACCACGTCGGCCCGGCGGATGGCCATGAGGGCCCGGAGGACGCTGTACTTCTCCACGCCGGGCTGCACCTTGCCGCGGCGCCGGATGCCTGCCGTGTCAATGAGGAGGATGGGCTGCCCGTCCCATTCCATGTAGGTATCAATGGCGTCGCGGGTGGTGCCCGGGATGGGGCTGACGATGGAGCGCTCCTGGCCCAGCAGCCGGTTGAGGAGCGACGACTTGCCCACGTTGGGCCGGCCCACGATGGCGATGCCCACGGGCTTGACCTTGTCCTCCTCCGGCTCTGGAGGGGCCGGGGGCAGGTGGGAGACGACCTCGTCCAGCAGGTCGCCGGTGCCGGTGCCGTGCAGGGCGGAGATGGGGAAGACCCTCCCCATGCCCAGGGCGTAGAACTCCAGGGCCTGCTGGCGGAGCGCCTCATTGTCGCACTTGTTGGCCGCCAGGACCACCGGCTTCTGGGTGCGCCGGAGGAGGTCCGCCACGTCGCGGTCGGCGGCTGTCAGCCCCTCCTGGGCGTCCACCAGGAAGACGATGACGTCCGCCTCGTCCATGGCGACCTGGGCCTGGTTGCGGATGGCCTCTATGTAGTCAGCGGAGTCCAGGGCCAGGGGCGTCCCCTGGCGGGTCTCCCGGCCTTCCCGCAGTTCCAGGCCGCCGGTATCCACCACCAGGAAGGGGACGCCGGCCCACTCGCTCTCTCCGTACAGGCGGTCGCGGGTCGTGCCGGGCGTGTCTTCCACGATGGCCCGCCGCGCGCCCTGCAGGCGGTTGAAGAGGGTGGACTTGCCCACATTGGGCCGCCCCACCAGGGCCACGATGGGCTTGCGCTTCTGGACCATCCTCGCTCACTCCCTCCATCTGGGCGGGTAGGGGCGATCGCGCTCCTCGGCCGGCGGCGTCGGCACCGGGGTCGGGGTGGGCGTGCCAGGGGGCGGCGTCGGCGAAAGGGCGCCCTCGGGGGTGGCAGGAGCCAACGGCACCGTGCCCGAGACGGTGGCCGTGGCGGTGACCGTCGGGGTGGCCGTTACCGGGAGGGGGGCAAAGGGGGTGGGCGTGGGCAGTTGCACGATGTTCACCTCCACCACCTCCGGCACGATGCTCTCCACGCGCAGGTTCTCCGGCACGATGGTCTGGGGACGCACCTGATGGACCCCTGCAGGGAGCCCGAAGAGGTCCACGAAGACGTGCACTGCCTCCGGCTTCAGGTTGTCCAGGATGGGCAGGGGGCCAGAGAGGATGATGTCCACCGTGGCCGGGGAAGCCGTGGCGCTGAAGCCCAGGGGAAGCCCCTGGAGCCGCACGGGGCGCTGGATGGTGAGGCTGCTCTCAATGGGGGTGATGGAAATGCGCACCAGCACCCCCTGCACGTCCAGCACGGAGACCATCTCCGGCAGTTGCAATCCCACCTTGGTCACCACGTCGGACGTCGCGCCTTCCACGTTGACCGGGTCGGTATCCACGTAGCCGGGCAGCCCCTCAATGACGGACGGGCTGCCCACCACCGTGATGATGGCCGGCTCTACAGAGACGTTGCTGATGCGGTAGCCGGGGGCCGGCTGCCCCTCGCGCACCACGCGCACCGAGACATCGCGGAAGCCGCGCCTCTGCTCAATGGGGACCTTCACCAGAACACTCCCCGGCACGATCTCCAGGCGGCGGTAGGGGTCGGTGCCCGTGTCCACCGGCAGGTGCTGGGCATCCCGCAGTTGGGGCACCCGGCGCAGTTCCAGGGGCTTCTTGGCCGCGGCCACGGAGACTTCCACCGCGGCCTCGGCCACCTGTTCCACGTAACTGGCAAAGCCCGAGACGCGCACAACGGCCGGCTCTGCCACGGCCGGCCCAGGCTGGTAGTAGCCGAAGGGGGGCGCGTCCACCACCTCCACCCGCACGGGGACGAGTTTCTCCGCCAGCCGCTCCAGCCGGATGCTGAGGCGCTCGGGAGCGATGCTGAGGATCTCCACCTGGGGGTCGGAGCAGACCACGCTCACCGGGACCTCGTGCAAACCTGGCTCCAGGGCCGAGATGTCAACGCGGGCCTGGAAACTCCCCAAGCGCAGGCGCTCCCAACTGCTCTTGGGGGCGCGGAGGGTCACCAAGACGGACTCGCGCACGGGGGTCCACAATTTGGTGCCCGTGGGCGGGGCGCTGACCTCAATGGGGATCGGCTCCTGGAAGCGCCCGGTCTGGATGGGGTTTTCCTCCCGCGCGGCTGCCACCCAGACCGCGAGGGCCAGGGCCAGGGCCAGGATGAGGGAGCCGAGGTTTTCCAACAGCCGCTGCATCTGTACCTCGCTCGGTGCCCTAGGGTTGGGGGCCGCGGAACAGGTCCACGGCGCGTTCCAGCCACGAGGGCAGGTTGGCGCTTGGACGGGTGCGGCGGTAGAAGGTCCGCAGGACGTGCAGGAGCCGCTTCTCCGTCAGGCGGCGGATCATCTTCCCGTCGTGGGTGACGGAGATGATGCCCGTCTCCTCGGAGACGACGACCACCACCGCGTCCGTCTGTTGGCTGAGGCCCAGGGCGGCGCGGTGGCGGGTGCCCAGGACCTGCTCGGTGGCGTTCTCCTCCGCCAGGGGCAGGACCACGCCGGCGGCCACCACACGCCCCTCGCGGATGATGACCGCCCCATCGTGGAGCGCGGTGTTGGGGTAGAAGATGGTCACGAGGAGTTCGGTGCTCAACACAGCATCTAGGGGGATGCCCGACTCCGCGTAGTCCTGCAGGCCGGTCTCCCGTTCCAAGACGATAAGGGCTCCCCACCGCCTTTCCGAAAGGTACTGCGCGGCGCGGGCTACCTGCTCAATGGCCCGTTCCGC
>DAOTYM010000308.1:0-1716 GCA_034434775.1 Anaerolineae bacterium
AGCCCCCAGAAGAGGTCGGTCTCCGTATCTTTCCCGGGGCCGGTGTGCAGCGCCACTTCGCCCCCCGGCGGCAGGGTGAACCCGTGGGGGAAGGCGTAGCCCAGTTCCCCCCGCACCCGCAGGAACCAGCCGGAGAGGTCGGCTGCCTCGCCGCCCTCGTTCGCCAGGATCAGGGTCTCCCGCTCCAGGTCCCCGGCACCGCGCGTCCCGCGGATGACGACCCGGGCCGGGCCTGACGGGGTGGCCGTCGCCAGGCCTGGGACGGGGGTGCGGGTGGGCGTGGGGGTCTTGGTGAAGGGGGGCGAGGGCGTCGGCGTGGGCACCCACGGCACGGCCGTGGGGAGGGGCGGGGGCGTGCCCGCTTCCTGCGTTGGGGATGGGGCCAGCGGGGGGATGTCCCAGATGGGGATGATCAGTTCCTGCCCCACCCGCAGCAGGTCCGGGTCGGTGATGCGGTTGATGCGCATCAGTTCGTCCAGGGGGACGCCGAAGCGCTGGGCGATGGAGGTCAGGTTGTCGCCCGTTCGCACCACGTAGATGTAAGGCCTGGGGAGGGGCGTGGCGGTGGCGACCAGGCGGCTGGCGGCGGTGGCCTGGGCGACGCGGGTGGCTTCGGCGAAGCGCTGCTCCTGGGCGCGCTGGGAGACGTTCACCACCGCCAAACTGATGAGCAGCGAGAGGACCGCGTTGACCACGATCAGGAAAGCGGCCTGCTTCCAGGTCATGCGCCTGTCTCCTTGCGCGTTGGCTTCCCCGAACATGACCACATTATACCCTCTTTGCAGGATAGAGACAACCTTCCGAGAGCGGCCCAACTCCTTGGGGCTAGGTAATGGAGCAAGCCCTGACAAGGGAAGGGGCTCCTTCGGTTGCGCCAGGGGAGACGCTGTGGTAGAATGGATGGCGCGGACCCATGCCCCTGAACGAGGAATACCCTGCCCCAAGGTGCTTCCCCGTTTCCAAAACTGCATAGCCTGGTGGAAAGGGAAGGGGGATGGGTGGGTGGAAAGGAGCCTTCCGTGCAAACCGCGCGTCTTTCCGCCGCTCTGATCTTTGCCCTTTCCTTGGCTTTGACCTGCAGCCCGATAGCCACTCCGACCGCGCCTGCCCCTGGAGAGACGCCCGCGCCGACCACGGTTGCTGCTTCACCCGCGCCCACAGGCGAAGCCCCCGCCGCTCCCGGCCACGTCTACTACGTCGCCCCGGACGGCGACAACGCCAACCCCGGCACCCGCGACCGCCCCTGGGCCACCCCCGGCTACGGCTCGCGGCAACTGCACCCCGGCGATACCCTCATCATCCTGGGCGGCCGCTATACCTTGCGCGAGGACGACGCCGACATCCTCACCCCGCCCTCCGGCACCGCCTCCGCCTGGATCACCATCCGGGGCGAGGAGGGCCACCGGCCCATCCTGGCCGGACGGGATAACCTGCTCACCGCCATCAACCTGAGCGGCGTCCGGTATGTGCGCGTGGAAAACCTGGAGGTCACCCACGACGACACCGTCTCGGGCGAGGCTGCCTGGTTCCGCGAGGGGGTGGAAATCCTCGGCGCGCCGTCCGCCCACATCGTCCTGCAGGACCTCTACATCCACCACATAGACGAGTACGGGATGAACATCCAGGATGTGGAGGACCTGCAGATCGTCAACTGCCGGATTGAGTACTGCGGCTTCGGCGCGCTGGGGGGCCCGGCTGGCGAGCACGGCGGCTGGC
>DAOTYM010000309.1:0-1840 GCA_034434775.1 Anaerolineae bacterium
CCTCCCGGGGGAGCCGGTCCAGGGCCTGCGCCAACGACAGCGCCTCCCCGGGGGCGTCCACCACGCGCACGGCGTACCCAGCCTGGCGCAGGGCCGCCGCCGCCACGGCCAGGGCCAGGGGCGGGTAGCGGAAGCCCCCCTCCTCGGCACGAACGCGCCCAGGCCCCCAGCGCCGTCCCGATTGGCCGTCGTCCCCGGGGGCGCGGGCGGGTCCACCAGGACGACTGCGCCGCGGCTCATGGCGCACCTCCCTCTGCCGCCGGCAGGCGGAAGACCAAGTTCAGGCCGTGCCCGCTTTCGGCCTGGTAGACCGCCTCCAGGCCCGGGGGCCGCTGCGCAGGGTCCAAGAGGTACGCGAGGTGCGGCTTCACCCGCGTGAGTTCGTAGGCGTCGGTGGCCCAGTAGGCCGCGCCGTGCCGCCGGGCATAGCGCACGATCTCCTCGTACGAGGCGTGGGGGGCGGGCGCGTACCCCCGCTCGGCGTAGAGGGGCACAGCCAGGTCCCGGGCCATGACCACTGCGTCCGGGGGCGTGTGCTCCCGCAGCCAGAGGCCCATCTCCTTGTGGCCAAAGTCCAGGGTGGCGCGGCCAGCCGCCAGCGTCCCCGGCCAGAGGGCAAGGAGCACGAGAACCACGGCCGCCCATGGCCCCAGGCCCACCCACGCCGGCCCTTCCCGCCCTGCCTCGCCGTGGCGGACGGCCCCCCACGTCCCCCGCAGCCACCAAGCCAGCGCCTCCGCCCCGGCCGCGGCCCACAGGAGCAGGACAGGGATGAGCGGAGCGAAGAAGCGGGCCTCAACGTGCAGGAAGAGGAAGGCGAAGGGCGGCAGGCACGCCAAGGCCAGGAACAGGGTATCGGCCGCCCGGCGGCGCGTCCAAGGGAGGGCGAAGAGGCCCAGGGCCACCAGGATCGTGAGGGGCGAGGGGAACATCTGCCTGGCGAAGAAGGTCCCGTACCAGGCCCGCAGGTTGAGGGCCACACGCCGGGCCACCGCGCCGGGCGCTTCCTGCACCTGCTGGAGGAGCCCCGGCTCCTGGAAGCGCTGCGGCGAGAACCAGACGATCTCCTCGCCCTTCGCGTCCAGGCTGGCGATGGCCCGGTCGTAGGCGGCCGGGTCCCGGTCCACCACGCCCTCGCCCAGGGCCAGGGTCACGCCCACCTTGCCCGTCAGGAGCCACCGGCCGCTCTCCAGCCGCAGGTAGAGGAGGTAGGGCCCGGCCACGAGGAGCCAGGCGAGCACCAAGGCCCCCCACCGCGCCCACCAGGAGCGAACCCGCCAGTCCCCCCGCAGGCCGGCCGCGGCCAGCAGGAAAACAGCCACCCAGGCGAAGGTCAGCGCGCCCTCAGGACGCACGAGGTAGGCCAAAGCCAGCGCGGCCCCGGCCAGCACATGGTGGCGCAGGCAGCCTCCCCGCCAGGCCCGGTAGGCCGCGTACAGGCCCACGAAGAGGAGCAAGAGGTACGGCGGCTCCGTCATCGTCCCCCAGTAGAGGGGGGAGATGGTGAGGGCGGGGAAACAAGCGGTGAGCACCGCCGCGCCCCGCGCCACGGACGGGCCGAAGATGGCCCGCCCCAGGGCGTAGACCGGCCAGACCAGGGCCGCCCCCAGCACCACGTACCAGAAGGCGCTGGCCCATTCCAGGTCCGGCAGGAGGCGCGTCAGGGGGCCGACCAGGACCGGCAGGAGGGGCGTGTAGTGCAGGTCGGGGTAGGGGCCGATGGTGTACCCCAGCCCGCTGAAGAGGCTGCGCCCCAGCCACAGGTAGTCCGGCTCGTCCCAGCGGATGGCGCGGGGGAGCATCGCCAGGCCCAGGCGCACGGCCACGCCCCAGGCCGTCA
>DAOTYM010000310.1:0-24333 GCA_034434775.1 Anaerolineae bacterium
CGGGAGGAGAGTTCCACGTACTCCACCTGGCGGGGCAGGGCCTGGGCCGTGCGCCGCTCCCGGGCCGAGAGGAGCGCAAGCCGCGCCCCCTCCGCCGCGGCGTTCCCCACGGCAAGGACCCGCTCCACAGGCGTCGGCGGGATGAGGCCCACGGCGAGCGCGCTCCGGGGGTTCAGGTAGGAGCCAAAGGCCCCAGCCAGGAGCACTTCTTCCACCTGCTCGTGGTCCACGCCCAGTTCCCGCTCCAGGATGCGCACGCCGGCGCAGATGGCCCCCTTGGCCAGTTGCAGTTGGCGGATGTCCTGCTGGGTGAGGAAGAGGGGCCGGGGCCGCTCCGGCCTGGGGCCATCCAGGAGGAAGGCCCGTCCGGCCTCCGTCTCCTGGACCCGCGCCGCCACCGCCCGCGGCACGGGGGCCGGTGCCTCCTCCGGCAGGAGGAGCCGCCCGCGCGCGTCCACCAGGCCCACCCGCACCAACTCGGCCACGGCATCCAGGAGCCCAGAGCCGCAGATGCCCTGGGGCACGCCCCCGCCCAGCACCCGCAGGCGCAGGTCCTCCGCGATGGCTACCTGGTCAATGGCCCCCTTTGCGGCGCGCATGCCACAGGAGATCTGCGCTCCCTCAAAGGCCGGGCCCGCGGCCGCGGCGCAGGCCAGGAGCCGCTCCCGCGAGCCCAGGACGATCTCCCCGTTGGTCCCGATGTCTATGGCCAGGCGGACGCGGGGGTCCCGGTGGAGTTCGGTGGTCAGGATGACGCCCACCGTGTCGCCCCCCACGTAGCCCCCGACCGCGGGGAAGACCGTCACCACGGCCCGCGGGTGGATGCGCACCCCCACCTCCGCCGCTGAGACCTCCACCATGTGGCCGATGGCCGGGACGAAGGGGCTCACGGCGATCCCGCCCGGGTCCAGCCCCAGGAAGAGGTGCTCCATGATGGTGTTCCCCACCACCGTCATGGCGTAGACGTCTTCCCGGGAGACGTGGGCCTGGGCCAACACCTCGTCAACGAGGCCGTTGACCGTCTCCAGGACGCGGGCCTGGAGTTTCCGCACCCCCTCGGGGTCCGACTGGGCGAAGGTCAGGCGAGAGAGGACGTCGGAGCCGTAGACCGCCTGGCCGTTCAACGCCGCGGCGACGCCCAACTGGCGCCCCGTGTTCAGGTCCACCAGGATGCCCACCACGGTGGTGGTGCCGATGTCAAAGGCCAGGCCGTAGCACCGGGAGACCGTATCGCCCCCCTGCACGTCCAGGATGCGGCGCCCGTGCAGGGCCACGGTGACCAGGAAGTCGTGCTGGCGCAGCGTCTTCGGCAGGTCCCGCCAGAGGGGGAGGGAACCGCCATCGGCTGGCTGCCCCACGGCGGCAAGGCCGGCCTCCAGGCGCGCCCAGTCGGGCCGCTGGTCCGCAAGGCTGGGGCGCGGCAGGTTGAGAAGGACCTTGCGGGTGAGGGGTTCCACCGAGACGGGCCGGCGCCGCCCCTCCACCATGACCTGCAGCCCCTCCTCCGCCCGGGGGACGTGCACCGTCAGGTCCCGCTCCACCATGAGGCGGCAGGCCAGCCGCCAGCCAGCGGCGAGGTCTTCCCCGCGGAAGATGCGGCGGTCGGCCTCGGTGGGGGGAGGCGCGTGGCCGGCCACCCGCACCCGGCACTTGCCGCAGATGCCGCGCCCGCCGCAGGCGCTCTGGGTCAGCAACCCCAGGTCCACACCCACGGCCCACAGGGTGGTCCCCGCCGCCACGGCGCGCCGGTGGACCCGCTCGCCACTTCCCGTTTCTTCCACGAAGGTGACCTCGGGCATACGTGCCTCCAAATAGGGCCCCTACCGGAGGAGCCACCTGGCCAGGTGCTGGCGCAGCCAGGGGCCCAGGGCCTGGCGCCCCGCGTCGTGGACGTGCAGGTCGTAGCGGTTCCAGGCCAGGCATTCCCCATCCCGCTCCAGGAAGGCGCATGCCTCCGCCTCGCCTGGCCGCAGCACCGTCTCCACCCGGCCCACCCGCACGCTGGAGTCCCCCGGCACGTCCACCTGCAGGCTCTGGATGCGCCGCTCCCCCACCCAGACGGAGAGGATCGCGCCGTCCACCTGCTCCCGCCGGTCGTTGACCACCCACACCTCCGCCGCGAAGCGGTCGCCGGGCTGGTAGCGGCGCAAGGGGTACTCCAGGCTCACCAGGAGCGGCCCGTAGACGCGGCGCAGGGTCTCCCAGGCCGCCTTGGGCCGCCGGAAGAAATCCAGCACGCTCCAGCACACCGCTGGCCACGGCTCGTTGAACTGCCAGAAGGCCGTCCCCGAGCAACCGGGCTTCCGACGGCGGAAGTGCTCCACCGCCACCTGAAGTCCCCAGGCCTGGGCCGCTTGAGAGGCCCAGACGAAGGCCTCCAGGTCGGGCTCGCCTCCCTCCGGCAGCCAAGGAGCCGCGTAGCGAGCGAGTTTTGCCCATTCGGCGTGGTGGAAAGCCCACGCGGGGCCAGGGGGCCAGAGGTCCTCTGGGGGCAGGAACTCCCGCAACGATTCCACGGCTGGGGGCGCGGCCAGGCCGAACTCGCTGGCGAAGAGAGCTTGGTCCTTCCGGTAGTCGGCCACGGGGGCGCGCCCGTGCCAGACCAGCCAGTTGTGGCTGTCGCCGCCGGCCGGCGAGGCCGGCTGGAAGGGGCGGGTGCCATCCTCTTCGCCGGCAATGCGCTCCAGGAGGGCCACCAGGTCGCGGTTGTGCTGCGGGCTGAACTCGTTGCCGCCGCACCACAGGACCACGCAGGGGTGCGGCCGCACCGCCCGCACGATGCCCCGCACCTCGGACTCCACCAGGCGGCGGTAGGCCCGGTCCGAGGGGAAGGCTCCGAAGAAGAGGCAGGCGAAGGGGAACTCCTGCCAGACCAGGAGGCCCAGTTCGTCGCAGGCCTCGTAGAAGGCCCGCTTCTCCCGCAAGCCGCCTCCCCAGACCCGCACCCCGTTGGCCCCCAGGGACCGCAGGCGCTCCAGGAGGTCCCGGTAGTCCTCCGCCCGGAGGCGGCCGGGCAGGGCGTCGGCCGGCACCCAGTTGGCCCCCCGGAAGAAGACGGGTTCCCCGTTGACGACGAAGGTCCAGGGGAGGGCGTCGGGAGGGGCGCCGGGGTTGGGCCGCCGGGCCACCGTGCGCACGCCCAGGGGCAGTTGGGCCACGTCCGAAGGGGGCCTGCCCTCCTCCAGGTGCAAGGCCACCGTCACCTCGTACAGGGCTGGCTCCCCCCGGTCCCACGGCTGCCAGAGGCGCGCCCCAGCCAGGGTCAGGGGCAGGCGGAGGGACTGCCGCCCCGCCCTCAGGGAGAGGGGGACCTCCTTCTGGTAGCCCTCTCCGCTGCCACGGGGCTGGAGGGTCACCCGAAGCCACGCGGGGGTGGCATCCAGGGCGTCCACCTCCAGGTGGAGGTGGACTTCGGCCCGCTCAGCCTGCCCGCGGGCCGGGTCCGCGCCCTCCAGGCGCGCCGTGTGCGCCCAGGCGTGGACGAGGCGCGCCGGACCCGTGGTCACCAGCCCCACATCGTCCCAGATGCCCACAGTCCGCAGGGGCGGGGCGAAGTCCCACCCGAAGCCGAACTGGGCCTTGAGGGTGGCGATGCGGTCCGGGAAGGGCGGCTCCGGGAGGCCCAGGAGCCCGTAGGCGCGGTTCAGGAGGCGCTGCCGGGCCGTGCGCTTGAGCCTGGGGAGGCCGGCTGGGGCCCAGAGGCGCACGGCCAGGTCCGCCTCCCGGGCCTCGCCAGGGGGGATGAGGTCGGTCACCTCGTAGACCTGGCGGGCGAACATCCCCTCGTGCTGGCCCAGGGGGTGGCCGTCCCAGAAGACGGCGCTCCGGTAGTCCACCCCCTCAAAGACGAGGAAGACCCGCTCCCCGACCTCCCGCTGCAGGTGCACTGGGCGGCGGTACCACCAGTCCCGCTCCTCCACCCAGAGGCTTTCCCGCAGGTTCTGCCCGTAGAAGGGGTCCGGGATGCGGCCCAGGGCCAGGAGGTCGGCGCGCACCTCGCCGGGCACGAGGCCCGGCAGCCACTCCTCCACGCGGTCCATGTCGGCCGGGGGAGGGCTGGCCCAGGGCCTGGGGGGCACATGCCCGAAGAGCCAGCCCGGGCCACCCAGGTCCTGGGCCTCAGGCATGGGCCTCCCCTCCTCTGGAGCCGCGCGTCCGCAGCCCCCGCAGCCACGGCCACCCCACTTCCACCAGCCAGTGGCCGGGTGCGTGGAAGACCCGCTCAAACGCCCCCACGTAGCGGACCACCTCGCCGCCGAACCCTTGCTTGAAGCGGTACACGCCCCACAGGCCGCCCGAGCGGTCCGCCACCGTGCGTTCAAAGGCTTCGGGGTTCTGCCCCACCTCGTCGGGGATGCCCCAGAGGTCGTAGGTGCGGCAGCCCACCTCGCGGGCCCAGAGCATGGCCTCCCACTGCAGGAGGTGGTTGGGCATGCGGTGGCGGCCGGCGTCGGCCGATGCGCCGTACAGGTACCAGGCCTTGCCCCCGAAAGCGACGGCCATCAGGCCCCCGAGGAGCCCTTCCGGCCCCCAGGCCAGGAAGAGGCGGCCCCACCCCGCGGGGACGAAGAGGCGGTAGACAGCCTCGTAGTAGGCTGCGGTGTGAATGGGGAAGCCATCCCGCTCCGCGGTGGCCTGCATCAGGCGGTAGAAGGCCGGCAGGTCTTCTTCCCTCCCGGGCCGGACCTGCACCTCCTTGCGCCCGGCCAGGCGGATGTTGTAGCGGGTCTTGGGCTTCATGCGGGCGAGCATCTCGTCGGGGGAGGCTGTCAGGTCCACCCAGATGGTGCTCCTCGGCTGGACGGAACGGGGCGTGGCCCGGTACCCTGCCTTCTGGAGGGCCTCCGGCGCAGGCGCGTCTTCCTCGCGGACCTCGGGCTCCACCTTCAGGTACCAGGCCCCGCTGCGGCGGGCCAAGTCGGCCAACGCGGCCAGGAGTTCGCCGGCCAGGTCGGCCTGGGTCCAATCCACCACCGGGCCCTTGGGCACATAGGCTACCGAGCGTCCCAGGGGCAGCCGTCGGAAGAGGAGCAGTGCCCCGGCGGCGAGGCCCCCACCCCGGGCCAGGGTGACCAGGCACGGCCGCCAGCCGAACCGGGCCTTGAGGGCGGCCCAGCGGCTCGTCTGGAGGACGTGGCCGTGGGGATGGGCGGCGACGAAGGCATCCCAGGCGGCCTCCTCTTGGGAGGTGGGGTTGAAGGCAACGCGCACTGACATGGAACGGGCATCCCCTCGCAGGCTGCGCCCATGATACCCGCGAACGGAGGGCACGTCAAACCGCCCGTGGGGATCGCCCCCTATCCCCCCACCGCCGGCAGGAAGAGGTACAGCCGGTCCCCCTCCTCAAGCCGCGTCGCGGCGCGGTCTTCCGCCCTGACGGCGCGGCCGTTGCGGAAGACCTGGATGGGCAACGTCCGCCCCACCACCTGCCAGGCCGGCCCGAGGACGCTCGCATCCTCCAGAGGCTCGCCCCGCAGGAGCCGCCCCAGAAGGGGGTACTGACTCTCCAGAGAGCCCAGGGCGTCGGCCACCGTGGCCCCCTCGGGGAGGTCCACCGTCAGCCGCCTCGCGCCGGCCACCCGCCAGAACGGGTCGCCCAGGTGCCAGGTCACCCTCATCGGGCTGCTCCCTCCTTGCGGAACGAGAGGGCGAGCAAGGGGAAGAAGGCCGCCGGCGGGATGCCCAGGGGGCGGCACACGGCGCGGTCCAGGGCACGGTAGAGGGCCGCCTTCAGGGCGCGGCGCAGGCGGCTCCGCACGCCCGCCGTCGTCTGGGCCAGGAAGAGGGGCACATCCTGGCCATCCTGCAGGTTCAGGCACACCGCCTCACCCCGCGGGAGCGCCCGCAGGACCTCCCAGTAGGTCACGCCGACCATCCCCCGGCCCACCAGGTCCTCCAGCGTCTCCGTGGGCTCCACCCGGTCGCTCCACGCGCGGGCCAGGCGGAAAGCCCACCGCGCCGGCAGGTAGGGAACAAGGGGCAGGCCCGTCGTGTGGTGGTCCACCGGCCAGAGGCGGTTGGGCGATTCATAGATGAAGAGATACCCACCTGGCCGGAGCACCCGCCACATCTCCCGTAGGCACGGGGCCCGCAGCGCAGGGGGGATGTGCTCCAGGACGCCGTTGGCCGTGACCACGTCAAAAGCGCCGTCGGGGAAGGGGAGGTGCCGCGTGTCCGGCACGTGGAGGGCGCGGATGCGGTCCTCAAGGCCCGCATCGCGGGCCCGCAGCCGGGCCACCCGCACGAATGGTTCCACCGGCTCCACGCTGGTCACCCGCGCCCCCAGCCGCGCCAGGATGAGGGACGAACCCCCACACCCCGCGCCGAAGTCCAGGAGGTCCTTCCCTTCCAGGTCGGTGAAGCGGTGGATCAGGGCCGCCAGGGGGCGGGCGATGCGGTCCGGGTCCTCGGCGCGGTCAATTTCGTCGCGGAGGAAGGTCTCCCCCTTGACCTCTAGGATGGCCTGGATGAGTTCGCGGCTGTAGGAAGTCTCAAAGCGGGAATACTCCACGAAGCCGCCAGGCCCCCAATGGCGGCCGCGGATCTCCACGACCCGCTTCCCGTCCGCCTCGTGGATGGTGACGGCCAAGGCTCCCCGCTACTCCTGCTCAAAGGTGGTCCCTAGGGCGGCCGGCGCCGAGACCCGCAGCGCCCGCCGCAGGGTCCGCTGGGCCCCGGTGGGGAAGAGGGCCAGGGCGCGTTCCAGCGCGCCGCTCGTCACCAGGAGGAGCACCAGGATCATCAGGGCGAAAGGCGTCGCCTGGAAAACCTGGGTGGGCAGGCCCGGGATGACCCCCTGGAGGAGGCTCCCCAGGGTGTTCAGCGTGCCGAAGAGGTAGGCCCCCATGGCTGCCCGCACCGGGTGCCACCCGCCGAAGATGACGATGGCCAGCGCGATCCAGCCGATGCCGTAGGTGTGGTGGTAACTCCACCCCAGTTTCACCGAAAGGGAATAGGCCGCGCCCGCCGCGCCCACGAGCGCCCCACCCAGCACCGTGTACAGGTACCGCAGGCGGCGGACGTCGGCCCCCCGCGCGAAGGCCGCCGCCGGGCGCTCCCCCACCCCCTGCAGCACCAGGCCGGGGCGGGTGCGGAACATCCACCACCAGGCGAGCCCGATCACCAGGAAACTGGCGTAGACCACCGCGTTGTGGTCAAAGAAGACCGGCCCCACCACTGGAACCTGGCTGAGGCCGGGGATGGGCAGGTGCGGCACCGAGGGGCCGGGCTTGCGCACAAAGGGATTGCCCAGGAAGGAACTCAGGTCGGTGCAGAGGAGCGTCAGCACGAACCCCACCGCCACCTGGTCCAGGCGCAGTTCAATGCTCGCCACGGCCACCACCAGCGCCACCAGGGCCCCCACCGCCATGGCCGCGGCGAACCCCAGCCACAGGCTCCCCGTGGTGTAGGCCACGGCGAAGCCGGTCATGGCCGAGAGGAGGATGGTCCCGTCCAGGGAGAGGTTGATGACCCCGGCCTTCTCCGTGAGGGTCTCGCCCACGGTGGCGATGACCAGCGGGCTGGAGTCGGCCAGGATGGAAGCCACGATGGCCACGGCAAATCCGAGGTCCATGGTCACTCTCCCTGCGCCCATCGCTTCCGGCGGGCCCGAACCCCCTGGAAAAGGAGCACGAAGAGGACGAGCACCCCCTGCAAGACGCCTCCCAGCGCGCTATCCAGTTGCAGTTCCAGGGGGAGCTGCAGGCTCCCCTTGGTGATGGCGGCGAAGAAGAAGGCCACCGGCGCCACTCCCACAGCGCGGTACCCGGAGAGCATCACCACCAGGATGGCCAGGTACCCATAGCCGCTGGAGATGGCGGGGATCAGGCGGTGGAAGAGGCCCAGCGTCTGCACCGCACCGGCAAGCCCCCCGAAGAGGCCGCACCCCGCGAAGGCCATCAGGGTGTAGCGGTGGATGGGGACGCCCAGCCAGTGCGCGGCCGTGGGGTTCCTGCCCATGGCCTTCAGGCTCAGTCCCCAGCGCGTGCCCCGCAGGAGCGCGTAGACCACGGCCAGGGACACGGCGACCAGGACCAGTTCCACCGGCCCCACCGCCTGGCCCGGGAAGGTCGGCAGCCAGGCCTGCCGTTCAAAGAGGGCCGTCCCGCTCATGGTGGCCCGGCCGGGGGTCCTCCAGGGGCCGAAGATGAGGAAGTTCGTCGTCGCCACGGCCACGAAGTTCAGCCCCAGGCCCACGAAGATCTCGTGCACCTTGCCGTAGGTCTTGAGGGCTCCGATGAGGAGGCCCCACAGGCCACCGCCGGCCATGCCGGCCAGGAGCAGCGCCAGCAGGAGGACCGGGCGCGGCAGGACCTCCTGCCAGGCACGGGCGGCCCAGGTGGTGCAGATGGCTCCCACGACGATCTGCCCCTCAATGCCGATGTTCCACAGGCCTGCCGTGAAGGTGAGGAGGAGGCCCGCGGCGCAGAGGGCCAGCGGCACCCAGGCCATGACGGTGTCGGTGAACTTGGCCGTGCTGCCGAAGGCGCCGAAGACCATGCTCCCATAGGCCCGGAGGGGCGAGGCCCCCATCACCAGCAGGGTCAGCGTGCTGAAAGCCAGGGCCAGCACCACCGGCACCAGGCCCGTCAAGAGGGCTCCCGCACCCTTGCGCCATGCACCGGTCAACGTTCCACCTCCAGGGGGCAGGCCGCCTCCTCTCCGCGCCCGGCAATCCACTCCCCCACTTCCTGCACCGAGGTCTCCGAAGTGGAAAGGACGCGCGTCAGGCGGCCCGCGCAGAAGACGAAGATGCGGTCGCTGTACTCAAAGATCTCGTCCAGGTCCGCCGAACTGAAGAGGATGGCTGTCCCCTGCCGCCGCCGCTCCAGCAGGCGCTCCCAGACCCAGAGGCTGGACTCCACGTCCAGACCCCTGGTGGGGTGCTCCATGAGCAGGAGGCGCAGCGAGGGGGGCAGGAGGGCCAGGAGCGCCCTCTGCTGGTTCCCTCCAGAGAGGGCCTCCACAGGGGTCTCCGGCTGGCCCCGGATGCCGAACTCCCGGATGCGCGCCTGAGCACGGTCCCGGGCGGCTGCCCAGTCCACGAAGAAGCCGTGTCCCTGCGACGCCAGCACGAAGTGTTCCGTCAGGGTGAGGCCTGGGATGAGCCCCTCTTCCAGACGGCCAGCCGGCAAGTACGCCACTCCCGCCGCCAAGAAGCGGGCGTACGGCTGCCCGGTCATCCGCTCCCCGGCGATCCAGATCTCCCCCTGGCGCGGCCGGAGCAAGCCCGCACACGCCCGCAGGAAGGGGCGCTGCCCGCTCCCTTCCAGGCCGGCCAGGCCCACCACCTCGCCTGCCCGCACCTCCGCCGAGACCCCCTCCAGGCACAGCCGGCCGTCCTCCAGGGTCAGGTCCTCCACCTTGAGCACAAGGGGGCCGGGGGCCACGGTCCCCCGGCGCACCCCGGCCACCTCCTGGCCGAACATCAGGCGCACCAGGTCCCCCGCCGGCGCGGGCATCTCCACCTCGCCAGCCACCCGGCCCTGCCGCAGCACCGTCACCCGGTGGCACAGGTCCCGGACCTCCTCCAACTTGTGGGAGACGAAGAGGACGGTCATGCCCTCGGCTGCCAGCCGCCGCAGGGTGGCGAACAGGCTCGCTTTCTGGGGGGCCGAGATGCCCGTGGTGGGCTCGTCCAGGATGAGCACCCGCACCCCCAGGGAAAGGAGCCGGAGGATCTCCAGTTGCTGCCGCTCCCCCACCGTGAGGGCCGCGACCGGGACATCCGGGTCCAGGTCAAAGCCGAACTGAGCCCCCAACTCCCGCAGTTGCCGCCGCCCTTCCCGGCGGTCCGGGAGGAGGCCCCCGGGCCGGCCCAGGAGGAAGTTGTCCAACACGGGCATGGAGGGGAAGTCCAGGGGGTCCTGGTGCAGCATGCCCACGCCCCGGGCGATGGCCTCGGCCGGCGACGAGAAGCGCACTGGCTCGCCATCCAGGACGATGCGTCCGGCATCGGGCGCGAGGAAGCCGGAGAGGACCTTCATCAAAGTGGTCTTGCCCGCGCCGTTCTCCCCCAGGAGGCCGTGGATGGTGCCGCCTTCCACGGTGAGGGTGATGCCGTCGTTGGCCCGCACCGGGCCGAAGCGCTTGTGGATACCCTGGAGTTCAACCTTCATGGACCACGTCCGGAGCGTGTGGCATGGTGGCCTGCGCCCCCACCCCCGCCGCCCTGCGGCAGTACCCTCTCCCCCTCCGTCGCTGATGGAGAGGGAGGGGGTTGGGGGAGGATAAGGTGCTTCTACCTCAGACCTCACCCCACCCCCTGGCCCCGGGATAGGGAGAGGTCCCCAGGGAGGGGCGATGAGGGACCGCCCCTCCCTGAACTGCCCCATCACTCGCTTGGCCCGGTCATCCCTTCCAGCAGTTTCGGGAAGTACCAGACATTCTTCTCCCAGACGGCCTTCTCGCCTGCCTTCAGGTACACGGTGCCGTCCTGGAAGTTCAAGGGGCCGACGAAGAGGTCAATGGAGCCATCCGCCAGGCCCTTGATGAACTTCTCGGTGGCCGCCTTGGCCTCCGGGGAGAGGGCAGGCCCGAAGACGAACCCTACAGCGCTCGTGTCGGGGTTGTTGATGTCGGTCCAATCGGGGCCATCCCAGGTCCAGTGCTGCTTCCAGGTCCCTTCCATGGCCTGCTTGACGATGCGGACGTACCCGGGGCCCCAGTTGAAGTAGGGCACGCCCAGGCAGACTTCCGTCTTCTCGTCGCAGGCGTTCTTAAAGTCGTAGGGGATGGCCCAGACCTGCTTGCCCTGGTCGTGCAACTGGCCAGCCACCACCAGGGCCTCGGTGGTGTCAATGCCGGACATGAGCACGTCCACCCCAGCAGCGAAGAAGTCGTTGGAGACCTTGGTGGGGTCCAGCGTGACGCCAGGGATATTGAACCAGAAGCCGATCCACTTGACGTCAAACTTCAGGTCCCCGGCCGGCTTGCCCCGGTAGGTCGTCCAGCAGTATTTGGCTCCCAGGTACGCCGAGGCGGCCAGGCGGCGGGTCTCGTCGTTGATGAGAGGGCCGAGGTAGCCCAGTTTCCCGGTCTGGGTGGTCATGGCCGCGGCGCAGCCGGCGATCATCTTGCCGTATTCCATCTTGCCCATGTAGTTGCCGAGGTTCGGCGGGGCTTTGCCGGTCATGGCGTCATCGCCGGAGATGTTGACGAAGATGGTGTCCTTGTACTTCTCCGCCGCGAGGCGCGTCTCCTGGACGAAGTCGTCGGAGGTGGTGAAGATGAGTTTCGCCCCCTTGGCGATCATGTCGCTCACGACCTGGTCCAACGTGGTCCCCTTGCGGTCGGAGGGGTTGAGTTTGTCCAGCCAGATCATCTTGGTATTGGGGAGCTTCTGCTCCACGTACTGGCCCGCTGTGTAGTGGGCTTCGCTCCAGCCGTGGTCGTTGTAGGGGCCAACCAGGACGACGCCGAAGACGAAAGGCTCCTTCGCAGGGGGCGGCACGGGGGTGTCCGTCGGCTTCGGTGCCGGCGTGGGGGTCGGCGTGGCCGCCGGGGCACAGGCGCTCAGCACGACGAGCGCAGCGACGATGAAGGACGTGCAGGTCCAAGCCCATCTGGTGCGAGACATGGAACCTCCTCCTTGATGTGGTCAAAGTGACATGGCCAACTGAGAAAAAGGTCCTCCTTGAGGCACCACCTCCTTTCCTGAAGGGGCGGGCGGCGCTGCAACCGCCCTCCGAGGGATTTACCACCGTGGGAACACCTGCAGTTTAGCACACGCGAGGCGGTCCGTCAAACCGGGCAGACGACCAGCCCACGCACCGGACGCGCTGGACGGGGCAGCCCCAGGCGCTCCCTCCACGCCCTATTTGACAAGCAGCCGCGTCTCTGTTATACTGGAAGGCGCTGGACGCGGAGGGAAAACCGCAGCCAGAGCGCTTCGGAGGGATGGCCGAGTGGACGATGGCGGCGGTCTTGAAAACCGCTGTGGGCTCTGTCTCACCGGGGGTTCGAATCCCTCTCCCTCCGCCAGCAAGGGCCAACGGAACACGGGGAGATGCCAGAGTGGTCGATTGGGGCCGCCTGCTAAGCGGTTGAGGGGCTCATAAAGGCTCCTCCTAGGGTTCGAATCCCTATCTCCCCGCCTATGCGCCCCGGTAGCTCAGTGGATTAGAGCGCCTCCCTGCGGAGGAGGAGGTCACAGGTTCGAATCCTGCCCGGGGTGCCATCCGAAGCATGAGGACCCCGCCGGCCAACCAGGTCGGCGGGGTTCTGCTGTTTTCTCCCCGCTCCAGATTGACCTTTCCCAGCCGCGGTCCCCAGGTCCAGGGGTGGGCCTATGGCCCCCAGAAACGACCTAGCCTGCAGGCCACGCACCCGGTTGCCTCCCCGCATGGCCTGGGCTATAATGCGGGCCAGCAAGATCCCGATGGAACCGGGGCGCGTGGAGGATGGAGAGCCGTGAAGGCCACCAGTCCCTCGTCGCCGCAGGGAGCAAGGGCAGGGCTTGAGGCTGTGGCCCGCGGGGCCTGGCGGGTGCTGAGCGCCGAGAGCCTCTCCCTCTGGCTGCTTTTGGCCCTGGCCTTCCTCTCGGCCCTGGGGACCCTGGTCCCCCAGTGGCCACCAAGCGCGGCCCTCGCCGGCGAAGGGGCTGCGGAATGGGCAGCCGCCCTGGAGGCGAGGTACGGCCCCCGTCTCGCCTTCTTCTTCCGTGCCCTCGGGCTTCTGGACCTCTACGGCACGCCCCTCTTCCGGGCGGTCCTGGTGGCCCTCGTCGCCAACGGCCTGGCCTGCACCCTGGCGCGCTGGCGGACCCAGTGGCGCATCCTGCGGGCCCGGCCGCGACCAGCACCGCCGCCCGACCCATTCCCCCCAGGGGTGCGGGTCGCCCGGGTGGCTTTGCCCGGCGGCGCGGCCGCGGGCGAGGCCGCCGTGCGGGCAGCCTGCCGGTGCGTAGGGCTGCGGCCCCGAGTGGAGCGCCTGGGGGAGGCCGGGGCCTTCGTTGCCGAGCGGGGGCGGTGGACGGCCTCGGGCACCCTCCTGGGGCACCTGGGGCTCGTGCTGGTGGCCGTGGGGCTGGCCCTGGGCCTGGCGTGGGGGGAAAGGGCGCGCACGCCTCCCCTGGCCGGGGGCCAGGAGTACGCCCTGCCCTGGGCTCCCGACGTCGCCCTGCGCGTGCAGGAGTTCCGCATAGAGCGCTACCCCGACGGGCACGCGCGGGCATACCTCCTCCAGGTGGCGGTGACGCACGGGGGCACGGAGGCCGTGCGGGAGGTCCGGCTGGGAGCGCCTGCCACGCTGCCGGGTGGGAACCTGGCTTTCCTCTACGGCTACGGCCCGGCGGTCCGGCTGGACGTGCGCGGGGCGGATGGGACGCCCCTGCTCTCCAGCGTCTCCCAGCCCCTTGCGCCTTCCGCCTCGCTCGCCCTGCCGGATGGAACCTCTCTGGTGGTGGAACGGGCCTCTGGGCTCCCGGGCCAGGTCCACGTGCAGCGCTGGAGGGACGGGGCCTTGGAGGCCGAAGGGACAGGCCCAGCAGGAGAACCCCTGGCCCTGGGCGACCTGGAGGTGCGGGCCACGCTGGATTGGTACGTGGTGCTGGACGTGAGCCAGGACCCCGGCTTCCCCTGGGTTGTGGCCGGCGTGCTGGTGGCCCTGGCCGGGGCAGGGGTGGCCCTGGGAGGGCGATGGCGCCAGGTGCGCGGCTTCTGGCGGGAGGGGGAACTCGTGCTCTGGACGCGAGAGGCCGGGAGCGGAAGCCTGGGGGCGCGCGCCTGGGAGCGCCTGGTCCGGGAAGCGACCCTGGCGTGCGGCGGGCCCCCAGGGGAGGAGGAACCGGGACCGTGAACGCAGCGGAGGCATGGGCCTTTGGCGGGGCCGGTGCCCTGTGGGCCGGGGCCCTGGCTGCAGCCCTCCTGGGACGTGCCCGGGGGTGGGAAGAGAAGGCCACGCTGGCCCTGGCAGCCGCAGGGTCGGCCTGCGCGCTGGCCGGCCTCGGGGCGCGCGGCCTCGCCATCCAGTATTGGCCCCTGACGGACCGCTACGCCTTCACCCAGGCCTTCGCCCTGGCGACGGTGCTGACCGCCCTCGCCCTGGACGCCCGGGACCGCCACCGGGTGCTGCGTTTGGGGCTGGGCGTGGCCCTCGCGCTGTGGGCCGATGCCCAGTGGCTGTTGCCCCTCGGCCTCCGCCGGGCGGCCCTCCCGGTGCCCGCGCTGCGGCATTACTGGCTGCCGCTCCACGCGGGAAGCGCAGCCGTGGCCTACGCTGGGCTCACCCTGGGCAGCCTCGCAGCGGTCTGGGCAGCCAGGCAGGGCGATGGAGCGTTGCAGGTCCTGGCGCGCCGGGCCATCCGCTGGGGCTACTGGTGGCTGAGCGCGTCCATCTTCCTGGGGGCGGTGTGGGCCCGGCAGACCTGGGCCCGCTTCTGGGGCTGGGACCCCAAGGAGACGTGGAGCCTGGTGACGTGGCTCCTCTACACGGCCTGGTTCCACGCGCTCGGCCTTCCGGCGTGGCAGGGGCGGCGACAGGCCGTCCTCCTGGCGTTGGGCCTGGCCGCCCTGGGCTTCACCTTCTTCGGCCTGGAGTGGCTGGCCCGGCAGGTGGGGCTCTTCAGCCTGCACCTGTTCTAGGGCCGATGCGCGTGGCCCACTCCTGAGGAACTCGCATGGGACTTGCGGAGTGTCTGCAGCGCTGGCAGGTGGACCCCTCGGTGCGGCGCCAGGTGACCGAGTGGCGGCACCTGCCCCGACGGCCTGGCCGCTATGCCCCCTTTCCGACGGGCCTGGACCCCCGGCTGGTGAAAGCCCTCCGGCAGCGCGGCGTGGAGCAGGCCTACATCCACCAGGCCCAGGCGGTGGAGGCGGCGTTGGCCGGGCAGCACGTGGTGGTGGTGACAGCCACGGCCTCGGGCAAGACCCTCTGCTACAACCTGCCGGTGCTCCACACCCTCTTGCAGGATGAGGGTGCCCGCGCCCTGTACCTCTTCCCGACCAAGGCCCTGGCCCAGGACCAACTGGACGAAGTGCAGGGCCTGCTCCGGGCCCTCAGGACCCCCCTGCGGGTGGACGTCTACGACGGGGATACGCCCCCCGCGGCGCGCCCGGCCATCCGCAAAGAGGCGCGCCTGGTCATCTCCAACCCGGACATGCTCCACACCGGCATCTTGCCCCACCACACCCGCTGGGCGGAGTTCTTTGCCGGGCTGCGCTTCGTGGTCCTGGACGAGATGCACGTTTACCGGGGCGTCTTCGGCAGCCACGTGGCCAACGTGCTCCGGCGTCTGCGGCGTGTGGCCCGTTTCTACGGAGCGCGGCCTCAGTTCCTGTGCAGTTCGGCGACCATCGCCAACCCCCAGGAACTGGCCGAAGGGCTGGTGGAAGCGCCCCTCGTCCTGGTGGACGAGGACGGCGCGCCCAAGGGGGAGAAGCATTTCCTCCTCTACAACCCGCCCCTGGTGCAGCGGGAACTGGGCATCCGCCGCAGCCCCGTCCTGGAAGCCCGCGCCCTGGCCGCGGACCTCTTGGACGAGGACGTGCAGACCATCGTCTTCACCCGGGCGCGCCAGACGGCAGAGGTGCTCCTGACTTACCTGCGCGACGTAGCCACCGCCCGCGGCTGGCCCCCGGAGCGGGTGCGGGGCTACCGCGGCGGATACCTGCCCACGGAGCGGCGGGCCATTGAGGCCGGCCTGCGGGAGGGGAGCGTGCGGGCGGTGGTGGCCACCAACGCCCTGGAACTGGGCATTGACATCGGCGACCTCTCGGCGGTCATCATGACCGGGTATCCGGGGACCATCGCCAGCACCTGGCAGCAGGCCGGCCGCGCTGGCCGAGGGCCGGGGGCCTCTCTGGCGGTGCTCATCGCCAGCCCCTCGCCTCTGGACCAGTACCTGGTGCGCCACCCGGAGTACTTCTTCGGCCGCACACCGGAGCAGGCCATCATCAACCCCGACAACCTGCGCATCGTGGTCAGCCACCTCCAGTGCGCGGCCTTTGAACTCCCGTTCCGGGAGGGCGAGGCCTTCGGCCGGTTCCCCTACACAGAGGAGGTCCTAGAGTACCTTGCCGAACTGGGCATCCTGCGGCGGGCCGCGGGCCTGTACCACTGGATGCAGGAGACGTACCCAGCGGAAGGGGTCTCCCTGCGCACCGCGGACCCGGACCGCTTCCTGGTGGTGGAGAAGCCGGAAGAGGAAGGAGAGGAAGGGGGCCGGGTCGTGGGCGAGGTGGACTGCGCCAGCGCCCCCCTGCTCGTCCACCCAGGGGCCATCTACATGCACGAGGGGGACCAGTACGAGGTCGTGGACCTGGACTGGGAGGGACGACGGGCCTGGGTGCGCCCAGTGCAGGTCGGGTACTACACGGACGCCGGGCGCGCCGAGGAGGTCCAGGTGCTGGAGGTCCAGGCCGAGGGCCCGTGGAGGGAGGCGCTGCGCGGCCGGGGCCGGGTCCGGGTCACCAGCCGGGTCACCGGCTACCGCAAGGTGCGCCTCTACACCCACGAGAACCTGGGCTGGGTCCCTCTGGACCTGCCAGAGCAGGAGATGGAGACCACGGCCTTCTGGCTTTCGCTGCCGGAGCCGTTCGTGGAGCGCCTGCGCCAGGCTGGCCTTTGGGAGGTGGAGCCCATCCGCGACTACGGCCCCAACTGGGAGGTGCAGCGGCGGCGTGCCCTGGAGCGGGACCGCCACACCTGCCAACACTGCGGCGCGCCGGAGCGGCCGGACCGCGAGCACGACGTCCACCACATCCGCCCCTTCCGGGAGTTCGGCTACATCCCAGGGGAGAACGAGAACTACCTGCAGGCCAACGACCTGGCCAACCTGGTGACGCTGTGCCGGGACTGCCACCGCCTGGCGGAACTGGCGCAGCGGATGCGCAGCAGCCTTTCGGGGCTGGGGTACCTCCTGGGCCAGGTGGCTCCCCTGCACGTCATGTGCGACCCGCGGGACCTGGGGACAGTGGTGGAGATGCGGGCCCGGGAGACCGGCCGGCCCACGGTCTACCTCTACGACCGGGTGCCAGGAGGGGCAGGGTTCAGCGAACGGCTCTACGACCTCCTGGGGGACCTCCTGCGCGCCGCCAGGGACGTGGTGGGGTCTTGCCCCTGCCGGGGCGGGTGTCCCTCGTGCGTGGGCCCCAGCACGGAGGTGGGCCCCGATGTCAAGGCCAGCACGTTGGGGCTTCTGGACGCGCTCTTGGCCCCGTGAGGGTGGGCGGGAGGCCCGGTTTGACAGGAGGCGCGGCGTTGCGCGATAATCGCCCCGTCCGTGAAGGACCGAACGCAAGGTGCAGGAGGCTCCGCGCCGCACCCTGTGCCCGAGAGGTGTGAAGCCCCACTGCCCTTCTTGCCCTTTCGCATGCCCCGAGGAAGATGCGCACCCTTACGGTGTTCTCATCCTTTCACGTTCAAGGAGGCCTTACATGGGCGAGAGGAAGGTCCGCGTAGCCATCATCGGGGTGGGGAACTGCGCTTCAGCCCTCGTGCAGGGGGTGACGTACTACCGCAACGCACCCCCGGATGCCTTCGTCCCCGGCCTGATGCACACGGTCCTCGGCGGCTACCACGTCGGCGACATTGAGTTCAGCGCTGCCTTTGACGTGGACGCCCAGAAGGTGGACAAGGACCTCTCGGAGGCCATCTTCGCCGGGCCCAACAACACCTACCGCTTCGCCGAGGTCCCGCACCTGGGCGTCCCCGTCCACCGGGGCATGACCCACGACGGCCTGGGCAAGTACCTCAAGCAGGTCATCCAGAAGGCCCCGCGGGATACAGACCCCATCCAGCGCATCCTGCAGGACACGGGCACGGATGTGGTGGTGAACTTCCTCCCGGTGGGCAGCGAGATGGCCACCAAGTGGTACGTGGAGCACGTCCTGGACGCCGGGTGCGCCTTCGTGAACTGCATCCCCGTCTTCATCGCCAGGGAGGAGTACTGGCGCAACCGCTTCAAGGAGCACGGCCTGCCCCTCATCGGGGACGACATCAAGTCCCAGGTGGGCGCGACCATCGTGCACCGCGTCCTCACCCGCCTCTTCCGGGAGCGCGGCGTGCGGCTGGACCGCACCTACCAACTGAACTTCGGAGGCAACACCGACTTCCTGAACATGCTGGAGCGGGAGCGGTTGGTCTCCAAGAAGATCTCCAAGACCAACGCCGTGACCTCCCAGTTGGACTACGCCCTGCCGGAAGAGAACATCCACGTGGGGCCCAGCGATTACGTCCCCTGGCTGGCCGACCGCAAGTGGTGCTACATCCGCATGGAGGGGACCACCTTCGGCGGGGTGCCCCTGAGCCTGGAACTCAAACTGGAGGTCTGGGACTCGCCCAACTCCGCAGGGGTGGTGATTGACGCGGTGCGCTGCGCGAAACTGGCCCTGGACCGCGGCCTGGCTGGGGCCCTGGAGGGGCCCTCGGCCTACTTCATGAAGTCGCCCCCGAAGCAGTACCCGGACGACGTGGCGCGGGACATGGTGGAGGCCTTCATCGCCGGGACGGACCGCGGCTAGTACTACGCCACGGTGGTTCTTGTCGATATGTAATCCTGGGTAGGGGCGCACGGCCGTGCGCCCCTACACCCACGGGGCCAATGGTTCTGCGGGCCTGAAAGGGGTTCCTGACGCGAAATCCCGTAGGGGCACGGCATGCCGTGCCCCTAGCCTTCCGCGTTCAGTCCGGGAGGAGGCGGTAAGCGCTCAAAGGCTCGCCTGCGCCGGGCAAGTGGAGGGGCTCCGGGAGGCGGGCCAACCGACCGGCCAGAGGGGTGTGGGCCACGGCCTGGGCGGTGGCCTCGTCGGCCAGGGGGATGCCATCCTCCTGGCAGGCCTGGCACAAGGCCAGGGAAAGGGACATGGCCGGCCCCGCTTGCTCCCCCGCCTCCAGGTCCAGGGGGCCTGTGGCGATGCCCATCGCCAGGCGCAGGGAGGCCGGCAGTTCCCCCTGCCAACGCTCCACCAGGCGGGCAAAGGTCTCGCGCATGTCCGCCGCCACAGCGACCGCGGCCTCAGCCGTCTCAAAGAGGGCCACCATCCGGTCCCCCGTGTACTGGCGCACCAGGCCCCGGTCGCCGATGGCGTTCATCATCTCAAAGAAGAACTCCTTGAGGAACTGGAGCGGGGCGCGCCCGCCCGGCGCCTGGCCGGAGGCGGCAGAGGGGAGGACGGCCGCGGTCAGCACGGAGAACAGAGGCGGAGAAGCCTCCGCGCTCCCGCCCCGGGCCTGCTGGGGCCCGCCTGCAGCCACCCTGGCCGGGCCGCCGCGGTCCCCTTCCAGGGTGCGCAGGACATCCTGCCGCAGGCGCTCGTTGCGGGTCTGCACCAGGTTCTGGACCACGGAGGGGATCTCCGCGCTCACGCGCTCAAACTGCTCCCGGCTCAGGCGGAGCAGGCGCACGGGGGTCACGGCGCGCACGGTGGCCGTGCGCCTCGCCCCCTCGTCCATCAGGGCGATCTCGCCGAAGTAGTGGCCGCGTTCCAACTGCCGCACCACCACCTCGTCCCCGCGAGGGCCGACGATGCTCACCTCCAGCCGCCCCTCTTCCACGATGTAGAAGGCGTCGCCGGGGTCCCCCTGGCGGATGACCACTTCCCCTTCGCCGAAGGCCACGGACTCCAGCCGTTCGCAGATCAGGAGGCGCTGCTCCAGAGGCAGTTCCTTGAAGAAAGGGATCCTCTCCAGGACGTCCAACTGGGGCAGGGACCGGGCCTTCTCCACCACGCGCAACTGGGCAGCCGCGTCTTCGTAGCCTGGGGCCAGTTCCAGGGCTCGGGCGAGGGCCGTCGCCGCGGCGTCAAAGTCCCCCAGCAGTTTCTGCACGCACCCCACGTTGTAGTAGTGATGGGGGTTGTCGGGTTCCAGGGCCATGGCCGACTCAAAGGCGGTGAGGGCGCGCAGGAAATCCCCCTGCTCCACATAGGTGATGCCCAGTTCGTTGTAGGCGTCCACGTAGTCCGGGCGGAGTTCCAGGGCTTTGGAGAGGCTCTGGGCCGCGTCGGCGTGCCGGCCCAGTTGCCGCTGCACCCACCCCAGGTCGTAGTGGGCGTAGGCGCACTGGGGCTGCAGGGCCAGGGTCTGGAGGAGGTAGTCCAAGGCGCTGGCGTAGTCACCCACCCCTTCGTAGGCCAGGCCCAGGGCCAGGAGGAAGGAGGCGTGCTCCCCTGGGTCCTCGCGGAAGGCTTCCTTCAGGGCTTCCACCCTGGCCGGTGCCTCCAGGAGGGGAGCCAAGAGTTCCGCCGCCAGCCACAGACGGTGGTAGTCCTGCCCGTCCTGGATCAGGGCCCTGAGGACACGGCTTTGGGCGTCCACTGGGCTTTCGGCAAACCGATCTACTTCTGGTGCGCCCTCCAGGGTCCGGAGGTACTCCCGCAACATCTGGCGGGTTTCCTCGTCAAAGGAGGGGCACCGCCTGGTCACGGCGGGAGCCAGGGAAAGGGAAGCAGGCGGCGCAGGGTGGGAAAGGGGAGCCTCCTCGGGGGGCTTGGCAGCGGCATGGACCCGCAGGCTGGCGATCTCCGTGGGCAGGTGGTTGACGCGGATCTCGTCCCCGTCGCAGAGGATGACGGCCCGCTCAATGACGTTCCTGAGTTCGCGGATGTTGCCGGGCCAGTGGTAAGCCCGCATCAGTTCCAGGGCCTCGCCGCTGATGCCACGGATGTTCTTGCCCGTGGTCTGGTTGAAGTGCTCAATGAAGGCGGCGACGAAGAGGCCGATGTCGGACTTGCGCTCCCTGAGCGGGATGAGCCGGATGGGGATCACGCTCAAGCGCCAGTAGAGGTCCTCCCGGAAGGTCCCCTCCTCAATGGCGCGGGCCAGGCTGCGGTTGGAGGCGGAGATGAAGCGCACGTCCACCCGGATGTCGGTGTTGCCGCCCACGCGCCGCAGCGTCTTATCCTCCAGGACGCGCAGGATCTTGGCCTGCATGTCCAGGGGCATGCTGGCGATCTCATCCAGGAAGACCGTGCCGCCGTCAGCCGTCTCCAGGAGGCCCTTCTTCTGCCGCCGCGCGCCGGTGAAGGCCCCGGCCTCAAAGCCGAAGAGTTCGCTCTCCAGCAGTTGGTCGGGGATGGCAGCGCAGTTGATGGCCACGAAGGGGCGGTGGCTGCGGTGGCTCCGCCGGTGGATCTCCCGGGCCACCACCTCCTTGCCGGTGCCGCTCTCCCCTTCAATGAGGACGCTGGCGTCGGTGGGAGCCACCCTCTCCACCACGCGGGCCACCCGTTTCATCTCCGGGTTGTTGCCCACGATCCAGTCCCCGGTGCCGGTCTGGCCTCCCGCCTGGAGCCTGCGCAGTTCCCGCTTCATGGCCAGGGTCTCCAGGGCCCTCTCCACCACCCGCTGGAGTTCGGCCAGGTCCACGGGCTTGCGCAGGTACTCAAACGCGCCCATCTGCATGGCATCCACCGCCACGTCCACCTCGGCGAAGGCGGTCATCATGATGACCGGCACCAGGTCGTCATCCTTGCGGATCTCCTGGAGCACCTCCAGGCCGCGGGTGTCGGGCAGTTTCCAGTCCAGGAGCACCACGTCCACTTCGTGGGTGAGGAAGAGGCCCAGGCCCTCCTTCCCGGTCTCCGCCGTCAGGACCTCGTACCCCAGTTCCTCAAACTGCTGCTTGAGGAAGAAACTCTGCGACTTGCGGTCCTCAATTATGAGGATGGTCGCTGCCATGGCAAACTCTCCCGGTAAAACGCCGGCAGGGTGATGGTGAATTCGGCGCCGCGGTCGGGGGCGTTGGCAGCCCGCACCTGGCCGCCGTGCTCCTTCACGATGCGGTCCACAATGGCCAGGCCCAGGCCTGTGCCCTTGGTCTTGGTGGTGTAGAAGGGCTCAAAGATCTCCGCGAGGGCCACCAGGGGGATGCCCGGCCCGGTATCCCGGAACGTGAAAACGACCTGCCCTGGAGAGACGCTGTCCCGGGCCTCCGCCTCGCGGGTCCCTTCGGGGGCCCCTTCAAAGGCCACGGTGACCGTCAGTTCCCCTCCCTCCGGCATGGCGTCCACGGCGTTCTGCACCAGGTTGGTGAAGACCTGGTCCATGCGCGCCGCGTCGGCCATGACCAGGGGCACGGGCGAGGCAAACTCCCGCCGCACCTGGATGTGCGCGCTCTCCAGCAGGGGGGCCAGGCGGGAAAGGGTGTGTTCCACCAGTTCCACGGGGTCGCACGGCCGGAGATGCAGTTCAAAGCGGCGGGAGATGAGAAGGATGTCCTCCACCGTGCGGGCCATCTGCTCGGCCTCCTCCGCGATCATGGCCACCGAGGGGCGCAGAGGGTGGTCCTGGGGGATGTGCCGGAGGAGGTACTGCACGCCGAGTTTGATCCCCGCCAGAGGGTTGCGGAACTCGTGGGCCACCACGGCCGACATCTCGCCGATGACCGCCAGCCGGTCCAGGTGGTGCCGCTCCTGCTGGAGGGCCTTCTGCTCCCGCAGGTCCTTCAGGAGGAGGGCCACGCCTGTGGCCCGGCCGTCCTCGCCCCGCAGGGCGAACCCCCGCGCTTCGGCCGGCAGAGACCCCCCGTCGGGGCGCAGGACCACGACCTCCCGCGGCGGGATGGGCCGCCCGGCGATGAGGCTGTCGCTGGCCACGCGCAGGAGGAGGTCGTCGGCCGTCGGGATGGCCTTGCCCAGAGGCTGCCCGATGAGGGAGCGCCGGGGGCGGCCCACCAGGTCCTCGGCAGCGCAGTTGGCGAAGGTGACGGCCCCCAGGGTGTCTATGGTCACCAGGGCATCGGTGAGGCCATCAAAGACCCCCGTGCCGAAGTGGTCTGCCTCTTCCAGGGCGCGCGTCGTCTCCCGCAGTTGCTGGCGCAGTTGCCACCGCTCGGCGGCCATGGCCAGTTGGCCAGCGGCGAAGGCCACGAGGGCCTCGCGCTCCCGGGCCAGAGGGGCCTGGGGAGCCCATACCTTGAGCATCCCCACTGTGGCATCGGAGGCCTTGAGGGGGAAGGTGAGGGCGGGGCGCGGCGGGGAGTCTGCCTCGCGGTGGCCAGGACCTATGCCACCCCGCGGCTCCTCGCCGATGCGGAGCATGAGGTCCCCCGTCTCCGCGTCGGTGATGTAGACTGCCAGGTCCGCGCCCGGCAGGTGGGCCCGCAGTTCCCTCAACACCTCCTGGACGGCTTCCTCAATCTCTGGGAAGCGGGCCACAGCCTCGCCGATGCGCTGCATGGCGACGGCCAGGGCATCCCACGGGGCGACTGCATCCTTGGGATGCGTGCCGCCGGAGGCGGGGCTTTCTGCGAAAGGGAGGCGTTGTCCCTGAGGACGCAGGCGTCCCTCTTCAGCCACCTTGGCCACTCCCCATCCCCTCTCCCGAGGCCCCCTGGCGGGCGCCGCCCCGGAACCGCAGCGCGGCAGGGAGGATGCCCATGGCATCCCGGTACTTGGCCACGGTGCGGCGGGCCACCTCGTACCCGCGCCGGGCCAGTTCCGCGGCGATCTCCTGGTCGCTCAGGGGCTCTTCTTCCTGGGCGATGATCTCGCGGATGACCTCTTTCACCGGCAGGGAGTCGTCAAAGAAGATGGACATGGGGACGATGCGGGAGTTGGGCAGTTGGACGTACTTGTTGGCCACGGCGCGGCTGACGATGGACTCGTGGAGGCCCAGGGAATCGGCCAACTGGGCCCTGGTGAGGGGCTTGAGGTAGCGAGGCCCGTGCCGGATGAAGGCTTCCTGTTCCCGCACCAGGGCCAGCATGATGAGCCGCAGGGTCACCCAGCGCTGTTCCATGCCCCGGATGAACAGGCGGGCCCGGTCCACGCACTCTCGGACGCAGGCGTATTCGCTCTCGCTCATCTGCTTGTGGGCCCGGCGGTCGCTGGCCAGTTCGGCGAAGAGGGGGTTGATGCGCAGTTCGTAACTCCTGGCCCCCGGCAGTTCAATCTCTATGCTGCCGTCCTCACGCTCCGAAAGGACGATGTCCGGGCGGATGTAGTCGCCCACAGGTCCCGCCTGCGCCCGGCCCTGGGGCGACACTTCCCAGTGGGCCAGGGCGGGGTAAGGGGTCAGGCACTCCTGGAGGAAGTCCAGGGCCTCCCGGATCTGGGGGAGGCTGGCCCGGGTGCTCCGCTGGACCTGGCGCAGGGCCCCACGGGAGAGGGCTTCCCAGCACTGCTCCACCAGTTGCCGGGCCAGGGGAGGCACGGACTTCCCCTGCCGCTCCAAGTGGCGCATCTGGATGAGGAGGCATTCCTGGGCCCCTCGCGCGCCCACCCCTGGCGGGTCCAGGTCGTGGATCTTGGCGAGGACCCGTTCCAGCGCGTCCACGCCGACCCCCAGCGCGGTGCTGGCCTCCTCCAGGGAGCAGGCCAGGAACCCCCTCTCATCCAGGCTCTCCACCAGGAAGGTGGCCAGGGGCTCCTCGCCCGGCTCCAACATGGGGCG
>DAOTYM010000311.1:0-4456 GCA_034434775.1 Anaerolineae bacterium
CCTTCATCCCGGCCATGCTGATGACCGAGGGCGGGCCCCAGAATGCCACCCTCTTCGTCGTGCTCAACATCTACCGCAACGCGTTCCAATATTACAACATGGGGTACGCGTCGGCGTTGGCTTGGGAACTCTTCGTCATCATCGTGGGGTTCACCATCGCTCAGTTCTACCTCTCGCGGCGCTGGGTCTACTACGCGACGGAGTGAGGCACCATGGTGACAGAAGCGCGTGCGGTCCCTCGGGCGCGGGCCGAGGTTTCCTGGTGGCGCAGGAACAAGAGGAAAATCCTGCGCGCCCTGTGGCTGGGCTTCCTGCAGATCTTCATGACGGCCCTGGTCATCACCTTCCTGGTGCCCACCATCTGGATGGTGGTGTCTTCCTTCAAGGCCTCCACGGAGATCTTCGCCCATCCCATCGTATGGATCCCGAAGAAGTGGCTGTGGCGGAACTACGTGGAGGCGGCCACCATCCTCCCCCTGGGGCGCTTCGCCCTCAACACCCTCATCGTCACTTCGGTGGCCACGTTGGGGACTGTGGTCTCCTCGGCCATCGTGGCCTACAGCTTCTCCCGCCTGCGCTGGCCGGGGAGGGACTTCTTCTTCGGCCTCCTCCTGGCCACCATCATGTTGCCAGAGGTGGTGACCCTCGTCCCCCGCTTCATCATGTTCCGCTGGTTCAAGTGGGTGGATACCTTCCTGCCCCTCACGGTGCCCTACTGGTTCGGGACGGCCACCTTCTACGTCTTCCTGATCCGCCAGTTCCTGCGGGGAATCCCTATGGAACTGGAGGATGCAGCCCGCATTGACGGGTGCAGCCGCTTCCGTATCCTCTGGCAGATCCTCATGCCCCTCTCCAAGCCTGTCCTGGCCACGGTGACGGTGTTCTCCCTGATCCAGCACTACAACGACTACATGAACCCCCTGATCTACCTGAACAAGATGGAACTCTGGACCCTGGCTCTGGCCATCCGCACCTACAACAGCCAGTACGTGGCCAACTGGGAGTGGATCTTCGCCGTCGGCACCATGATGCTCATGCCCATGCTGCTCCTCTTCATCGTCGCCCAGCGGTACTTCGTCCAGGGCATCACCATGACCGGGTTTGGAGGGCAATGACGCCGTGGACACTGACCGCCCTCTTCGCGCCGCCCTCATCGGGGCGGGGGATATGGGCTCCGCCCACGCCATGGTCTGGCACTTCATGAAGGAGACGGAACTCGCTTCTGTCTACGATGCCGACCTGGCCCGCGCCCAACGCCTGGCCGCGGCCTTCCGCATCCCCGTGGTGGCCCGGACCATGGAGGAGGCCATCAACCGCCCCGAGGTGGATGCCGTCCTCATCGCCGTGCCGGCCTACCACCACCTGGAGCCAGCCCTCATGGCCGCTCGCTGCGGCAAGCACATCTTCTGCGAGAAGCCCATCGCCCTCACCCTGGAGCAGGCCGACCAGATGATCCGCGCCGCCGAGGAGGCTGGGGTGCGCCTCACCGTGGGCTTCCAGCGGCGGCACCTGGCCCTGCAGCGGCGGCTGCGGGACCTCATCGCCGATGGGGCCATCGGCCGGCCAGTGGTGGCCCACTATGTGGATGCCCTGGAGATCCGCCCCAAGCGGGCCATGCACGACCTGGCGGCCGGCAATGGCGGCCCCCTCATTGACCAGTGCGGCCACTACTTTGACCAGTGGCGGATGATCTTCGGCGCGGAGCCGGTGCGGGTGACGGCCCGCGGCCACACCTTCGCCCGGGGCCGCGCGGAACTTGCGCACATCTCCCACCTGGCCCCCGACACGGCCTGCGTCATCGTGGAACACGACACCGGCGACCTGGGCACCCTCTTCATCACCTGGGGCCTGCCCCCTGGCGTCAACATCACGCGGGAAGACTGCCTCCTGGTGGGGCCCAAGGGGGCCATCCGCGTGAGCGAGATGGGCCTGGAACTCCTGCGCGAGGGCGGCCGGCGGGAGACCTTCTTCTCCGACGAACTCTTCCTGGAGGTGGAGGCCCGCCACTGGGTCCAGTGCCTGCGGGAGGGGCGCGAGCCCGAGGTCACCGCCCAGGACGCCCGCAAGGCCCTGGAAGTCTCCTGGGCCGCCATCCGCTCCCTCCAGACCGGGGAGACGGTGACGCTGCCCCTCTGAGGGCCCCGCATGCGGGGAGAAGGCCATGGCCCTGCAGATCGGCTACCAACCGCGCGGCTACGTCAACTATGCCCAGGAGACCGGCAGCCACTTCAGCCTGGACTTGGTCCTGCGGGAGGTCTCCCTGGCCGGCTTCGTGGGCCTGGAGATCGGCGGCCAGTGGGGCCTGGGGACGCCGGAAGAGTGTCGGGAGACCCTCGCCCGCTACGGCCTCCGCCTGGCTGCCCTGCCAGTGATCCTTGGGCAGGAGGTGGACTGGGAGGGTGTCCTGGCCAAGGCCCGCTTCCTGGAGGCCCTGGGGGCGCGCCAGATGATGGTCTGCGGCGGCTTCTGGCGGGAGGAGGGGCGCAAGCCCACCCCGGAGGAACTGCGCGCCTTCGCCCGAACCTGCGAGGACCTGGCCCGCCGCGTGGCCGACCACGGCGTGCGGGCCGGCTTCCACAACCACCTGGGCTCCCTGGTGGAGCGGGAGGACGAACTGGACTTCTTCCTGGAGGAGACGGAGGCGATGGGGTACTATCCCGACCTCGGCCACGCCCGCGCCGCAGGGTGGGACCCCCTGCCCTCCCTCCGGCGGCACGGAGCCCGCATCGTCGGGGCGCACCTCAAGGACGTCCTCCTGGACCCCGTGACCGGGGCCTTTCGGCGGTTTGTGGAACTGGGCAAGGGGAACGCCGGGTTGGACCTCGGAGCCTGCCTGAAGGAACTGGAGCGGCACCTGGACGGGTGGGCCTTCGTGGAGCAGGACCACACCTCTTTCAACCCCGGGCTGGACGCGCTGGAGAACTACCGCTACCTGAGAGCGCGGGGGTACCTCCCCTAGCGTAAGCAAGCAACCCAACCCACGCCAAAGCACGTGCCCGCCACCCGAGACGGATGGCGGGCACATGCCTTCTTCGCCCCTGGCGTTACTTCAGTTGGGCCAGGAACTCGTCGTGCTTCATGGGCCGGGAGAAGACGGGGTAGTTGACGGTGGTGGTGAAGCCCTGGATGTCCCACGAAGTGGAGCCAGTGCAGTCAATCAGGGTGATGACGTTGTAGCCCCGGTCATAGGCGGTGCGGGCCGTGGATTCTGCGCAGACGTTGGTGAGGAAGCCGGCGATGGCCACGTTCTTGATGCCCCGCATGCGCAGGATGAAGTCCAGGTTGGTGCTGGTGAAGGCATCCACGCTGCGCTTGCCCTCCACGACGATGTCGCCGGGCTGGGGTGTCAGTTCGTCAATGATCTGGGCGCCCCAGGTCCCCTTGCGGAAGGTCCCCCCATCCTTCACCGCCTTGAAGATGCCGTAGGGCTCTTGGCCCAACTCCGGGTAACCTTCGTCAAAGAAGATGGGGGTGTGGAGGATGAGGACCCCTTTTGCCCGGGCCTTCTGGACCAGGTCCACCGTGTTGGGGATGGTCCGGTTCTTCTCTATGACGTCCTTGACCGCCTCGTAGAGCCCGCCCCCAGGTTTGCAGAACTCGTTCTGGAACTCAATGAGCACCACAGCCGTTTCTTTGGGATTCATAGGTATACCTCCTCTCTGAGCAAGTGGCCGACACGACCGACAGGCACTCCTTGCTGGCCCCTGGGGAAGGCCAGCGCCTTCGTGCCCTTCCACACGCAAGTATACCGCAAGCGGGCCGAAAGTCAAGGGGGGGCCGGAAGGGGGCCAGGGCTGACTCATTCTTACAGAACTCTGACAGCCTTCCGGTGTGGCAGGCCGTAGGGCACGCCTCCTGGCGTGCCATCTAGCGTCCGGAAGAGCCGTTAAGGTCTTCCCTTTGTAAAAACGAGTCAGCCCTGCACCCCTACTCCCTGGTCCCCTCCTCTCTCCTCTCCGCTAGCGGAGGGAGGAGGGGGTTGGGGGATGGGGTGAGGTCTGTAGGGGCAATTCATGAAAATCGCCCTGGGCCTGTAGGGGCGATTCATGAATTGCCCCTACAGCACCCTTGCCGCCTGCGGCCCCCTCCTTCCGCACGCGGAGAGGAATGGGGTGAGGTCAACCCCGGCCGCGTGTTCCCGGGGTGCGGGCAGGTGGTGGAACCGCTGGCTGCGGCCACATTTGGCCCTCCTCTGGCCCCGTGCTACAATGAAGGAGTTGAACGCTGCCGGCTGGAGGTGTGCGGATGGCCGCTTCGGCTCAGAGGCCCACCGCCGGAAGCGGAAAGGGCGCAGCAGTGCTGGGCTTTGGGGAGCAGGCGGTGAACAAGGGTCCGTGCCTGTCTCCAGAGGGATGAGGAAGAGCATGCGACGCATCGCCATCGCCGAGTTCCGGGCCTCGCCGGAGCAGCGGCGCTTGGTCCAGGAGGTGCTGGACTCGGGCCGCATCTCCGAAGG